>QMVO01000028.1 GCA_003661125.1 Methanosarcinales archaeon | reverse complement strand
GTAGCTCGTGGTAGTGGTCGTCGTTGTTTCGGTCTCCGATGATTGTGTGTCCATGTTTTGTATTGTTACGGTAATGATGCCTGTGTCACCGGGCATCAAAACTGCCGGTTCCACTTTGTAGTCTGTAACCATAACGGCAGGGCCTTCTGCGGCTGATACCACAGCGACTGTTGCAAGCAGCACCAGAGCTGCCACAGTAAAACCTGTAGTGATATTTTTATTCGCACTTATCATTTCTTTTCACCTCCTTTTGCTTTGACAAACCAATATCTCGATCTAAGATGTGCAGCTCCGCGCCTAATTATATCGCGGATTGCATCATTTCTGCAGCCATAATATCCCTCTCTAACGAGTTCATCTACATTTTCTACTTCTTCTACCGGAATTTTCATCTTTACCAACCTTATATCATCCATTTTTTATTTCACCTCCTTTATTTTCTACTCCCAAATTACTCCACACTTTCACAGCCTTTCCTTCATCAGGGTCAACCAGAACAGAAACAACCGCGGGATTCGCGCCAAACCGCGTCCACGAAACGCTGAGCAGTGTCTTTGGCAAATAGAACTTCTCCGCAGTTTCCGGAAGCACCCTTCTAACGGTCGGCGTCACACTTTCCAAACTGTTTGTCCTTATCAGGTCCGCAGCCTCTTCATTCTGAAGTGCGACTGAGATAGCCTTTGCTCTCTCGCTCGGCGGTATTGCCTCCAGTACGTATCTGTTTTTAACTGACCGTTTACTCGCACCATAATACGTGAAAATATAGACATCCTGGCATTCACACACATCTGAGAAGCAGATAACCGTGAGGTCATAGTCTTCACCATTCCTCAATGCCGAGATGTTCACCTTTTCATACCTCACGCCTTTATAAGGCGTTATCTCTGCTAAGACATCCGATACGATCTGCGTTCTCGTTTCTTCGTTGAGTTCCGTGCCTGAAAATTCCACATTCGTGGGCAGGTCTAACCCTGAATCGGGTGCATGACTAAGCCCGTTCTCTGGTGCCGTCAGCCCAAAATAAGTACCGATGGCAGCAACCACTGCAACTGCTGCAATTACCACTACGATTGTCTTCGCACCTACCATTTCTTTTTTTATCGCCTCCTTTTCCTCCCGGAAAAATAAAAAAAGAATGAGTTTTTCACTCATCCCCCTATCTCTATTGTGTACTCAAAGCTCTCTGCGTTCCTCGGCAGTATCTCCAGCGTCCAGACGCCACCCGGTGCGTTAGTTATTTCGTATGTTTCGCTGTACGCCGTGCTCGTCACCTGATACATCCCTTCACTTGATGCTTCCCATGGTGGTAAATAATCCATGCCCAGGCTTATGTGCGCTGTTTTCACCGTTTTTGATGGTTCTGGTGTCAGTTTCCCGCCTTCAAGAGTTGCCAGCATGAGTGCAACATCGAAAGAAGGCTCTTCTTTTTCTTCCGCTTCTCCTCCATATTTATCGTACGCATGCTGTCTGGCAGTGACTACAACACTGACCTTCTCTCCCTGTTTCACGGTGAAATCTTCTCTGAACGGCGTTGTGGGCTGTTTCCATACTTCTAAGCTCAAATGCACTTCCTGGTTCCATCGCTCTATCGAAGGGTCGTCTATGTTCAAGTTGATGCCGCCCTCGTACCTTCCTTTCGCATCCTCTGGCACATTCACTGCTACCTTTACTGTTGCCTTCGAGTTCGCTTCCACTTTCGCAGGTGCATCTATCGTCAGCCAGCCCTCGGGAATCATATTCTCGAAAGGTCCACCCCATCGCTCTTTGCCACCAATTTCCGGACTTATCGTAATCGCTTTGTCGCCTTTGTTCTCAAACTGTATCTCATACTCCTGGCTCTGTCCCGCTTCTACTCTGTCATGTATGTGTTGTGGGTGTACCACTATCTTCGGCGGTTCCCAAACTTGTACTGATAGACTTAGCGAGTTCACGTACACTGGGAACGGTGCTAGATACGGTGTTGGCATCGTATCATTTGTGAATACGACCTGTGCGCTGTAATGACCGATTTCCGCATCTTCAGGTATTTTCACTGTAACGATGTATTCTTGTTCCTCATCTGCCTTTATCTCTGCGCTGTCTGGTTCAACGGTTATCCAGTCCTCTTCGAGTAAGTTCTCGCCAAACGGTTGGACCTCAATGTGAGGGGTTGTGGATACTGTCTCTTCGTTCTTGTTTTTTACCTTTACTGAAAACTCTTTTTCCCCACCGGGTTTCAGCTCGAACCACTCGTGCTTCGGCGAGATTTGCAATATTTTGTAATCTGCTTGCTGCTCTTCTTCGCTTTGTTCGGATGTCTCTACCAGCGCAGGCTGTGGCGATGATGCCTGACCTGCTACACCTGCTTCTAACCCTATTACGACAGCACCGAGGTTAAGTACTGGTTGCGGCAGCACTGTCTGACCTGCGACAGCGGAGACTGAAAAAACGCTCAGGAGAACCATTCCGAGCACAACCAGTGCTTTTGCTTTCTTTTTTGCTTCTTCTTTTTTCATCTTTTCTTTTCGCCTCCTTCTTTTTATCTCGGAGTTCGCCTTTTTATCGACGAACCTAATTATTAATAGTCTGCTATCAGTATTTAAGCTTTTCTATTTTTAGCAAAACCGAAAAAATAAAAACTAAATCTTTCAAATTATAGTCATATTTGACTGTTTATCTCTTTCTTCCCAAACACCTCTCTATTTTGGTCTTATTCCTCTTCTCCAAACGCTCTGGTAGAAAAAATAAAATATATGTATCCGCATATATCAAAAAAGAACAGAATCTTCTAAGGAGGAGTGAAAGAAAAATGGAAAAGAGAAGTGGAATAGTAGGCTTCACGGGAACATTTAGGGAAAGCATGGAAGAGATAAAAGAAGGCTCGAAAGTGGTGTTTACTGGGTCAGTAGCAGTGTGTACACCATTTATCGAATTGCTCGCTTACACCGTGCGGGACCGAGGTTTTGAGATGTTGTATGTGCCGAGAGCAGATGCGAAGGAGGCGAGGAAAATAAAGGAGATAGAGAACATTGGGTATAGCGTTGTAGATGAAAAAGGCAATCCAGAGAACCCTGATGCGGTTGTCGTGCTCGGTGGATTAGCAATGCCAAAGTTTGGATGCCCACCAGAGGATGTCATTCGCATGATTGAGGATATTTCCGGCGAGAAGAAACCGAAAACCATCGGCGTTGGGTTCATGAACATCTTTGAGCGCGAGGGTTGGGACAAGAAGATAAAATTCGATACGCTGATAGATACTACGATGGAGGTCGTTGTCAAGTAATCTTGTCTTCTCCTCGCTTTAAATAAAAAATGCGCCGACCGGGATTTGGACCCGGGTTATAGGCTTTTTGCCCGTCTTCCCTTTTTATCCTAAAAAATTTTTTCCCTCTTTTGAAGAAAGAAAGGTTGGCAAGCCTATGTGATACCAGGCTACACTACCGGCGCAATATTTTCTCTTTTTGTTTTATTTTTCTTTTCTTTATTTTATATTTGACATTTGGATTTTTCATCGTCTATTCTATTCTATTATAAACTCTTCTCCAATCTTCGGCGCTATTGCATTGCATCCATAATTATCTCTTACCCATGCTGCAAACTCTTCTGTATGTTCTCCATGAACCGCGAACACCACCTCAGTGCCATTTCTGCAAAATCTCGATACTATTTCTTTCAGCTCCGAATCCCCCGCGTGAGCAGAGAAATCATATTGCTCCACCTGTGTTTTCACTTTCACCACCTCGCCATCCGTCACTACACATCCTTCCTCTACCAGCCTTCTCCCGTTCGTTCCCTCTATCTGATAGCCAGTAAGCAGCACTTTGCTCCTCGGGTCCTCGCGTATTTTTTTCAGATAATACAGCACAGGACCTCCATTAAGCATTCCCGCGGTGGTGACAATTACGGAAGGTTCCAAAAGGGCTTTCTTTCGCCTCTTCGAGTTTACGAACTGTGCGTCACCGAAGGCATCATTCAATGCCTTCGCATTTTTTAAGAACGTGGGCTGATTCCTGAACAAACTAAAAACGCTCAGTCCCATTCCATCCACATATGGGGTCAGTCCATACGAGTGCAAAACCATCACTATCTCCTGTGTCCTCCCTACTGCAAAGCAAGGCACAATCGCATTACCCCCGGAATCTAATGTTTCTGTAATAGAGTCTATAAATTCTCGCTCCAGTTCCTTTCTATTTCGGTGCTCCCTGTCATAATACGTGCTTTCTATAAGCAATATGTCAGAAGCGGGAAAATCGCAGGGAGAAGCACTTTCCATTAGCCGCGATACGCCTGTTTTTATATCTCCAGTATAAAACAAGCTTATGTCTTCACTTTCTTTTTTCAAATATACCGTCGAACTACCTGGTATGTGCCCCGCATTGCATAATTCGAGATTATAATCCTCACCGAGAGAACCGTCCAATGTGAGCCGCTCGCCATAAGCGACGGTACGCGTATGCTCAACCATCCTCCTGATGTCTTCTTCCCTAAAGAAAGAAAATCCCTGGTCTCTCCCTACTCTTATCGTATCTCTGCCCAGAAGCCTGGTTAAATCGCTTGTCACCGAAGTCATATAAACGTCTGGTGCTCCGGTATGGGACATCAAACTTGGAACCATGCCAGAGTGGTCCAGATGTGCATGAGACACAATCACGGTTTTGGGCGAAATACTCCCATTTCCCAAGGGTATCTCTGGAGGGTCCGATGGTCTGAGTCCATAATCTAAGATAATCTTCCCATCTACCAATATTGCTGAACGTCCTACTTCGTTGCAACCACCAAGAAATTTTATCTTCATTTTATTTTTCCTGCGCGGGTTTCCCTCCGCTGCACCTTTCCGTTTTGGTTATCTCCACTCTCCTCAGTGGATACACCTTTTTCGCAGCCTTATATATGTCAGACGATAATTTCCCAAGGATTATCTCCTGTATATATTTATTTAGCTCTAAGTTCCTTGCACGACTTAAAATTATCTCTTCCATTACCTTTCTTATCAACTTTACCTGTAACCCACTTGCCCTTTTTAGCGTAAAACAAGCCGATTTTACACATAGCTCCTCACCATCCTTTGTTACGACATCAATCCTTGAATCTATCTTTGAGATTCCTTTCCTTGCTAAGCTCCGTAGATAACCATTATCCATCTTATGCCCTATGAATTTTGTATAAGCCATGTTATGATTTACCTCGTCTATTTCAAGCAGTAATTTCAAATTTGAATTCTTTATCAGCTTATCTGTAAGCTCACCTAAAGTCATCTCTATCTTCCTTCCGATTAACTTAGATGGCTCATCTGCCACCGTTTCCCCTGCCTTTACATCGCCAAACATCTTCGGTGCCAATACCGTGTACCACTGTTTCGCTTTCCATCTGTCCTTTGGTCTTTTCCTTACCAGTTGTACTCACACTCCTTTATTTTATTCTATTTATTATTACTTAATCTTTACTTATAAACCTTTCTTCAAAAAAGATTTCAAAGCAGATTCAAATATCTTTTTCCCTCCGCCGTATGTATCTCCTTTTTCTTCTCCCCCCTCCTTTCTCCTTTCTCTTGCCTTCCTTGACCATTCTGAGTCCATGAAGGCATAAAAAGCCCTTTCTGGATGCGGCATCAACCCTAATATATTTCCTTCCGGGTTACATATCCCGGCGATATTATGGATAGAGCCGTTAGGATTCCAGGGATAAGATGCATAATTGCCTTCGGGGTCAACATACCGAAAGACAATCTGATCGTTTTCCTCCAGAAGTTGTATATATTCCTCCCTCTTTTTCTCCGCAATAAAAAACTTCCCCTCTGCATGCGCGCAGGGCATCTTCAGGATGCTATTCCTTTCTATCTCTCTTGTGAATACACATTTTCCCCTGCTTTCATGCTTTATAAGTACAGGACGACATTCAAAACGAGCAGAATCGTTTGTTGTCAGTGCAACCTGCTGCATCCCGGGCTTTTCATCAAGAACAAAACCAGGAAGTAATCCTAATTCCACTAATACCTGGAAGCCGTTGCAGATCCCTAATACAGGTTTCCCATTTTCTATAAAATCCGCTATTTCTTCCCCTAATGCCCCTTTTATCCGTGCAGCGAGTATTGCCCCTGCCCTTACATAATCGCCGGATGAAAAGCCACCAGGTATCACCAGTAAGTCATAATCCTTTAAATTCCTCCTTTCCTCCTCTTTCACTGCTCCTATCAATTGTTTCAGATGCACTATCTCTGCCGATGCACCCAACCTCTTGAAAGCAAAGCTCGTCTCAAGTTCGCAGTTTGTTCCTTCTATCCGCAGAATGCATATTCTCGATGTCTTCATATGTTTTTGCTCCTTTTTGTATGCGCTAAAATAAAGAAAGATTGTTAATAGAAACCTTTTTTACATGGTATGAACACCAATACGATGGGAGGGAGAAAAGATTTGAGTTGATGAAAGATGGCCACGACCGCGATATACTATAAAACCTTAACGGATAAACTGGAGAAAGAAATAGAAATAGCGAAGGAGGCAAGGAAAAAGGGTTTTGACCCTTCGCTCCAGCCAGAAATAGACATAACAAAAGACCTTGCAGCTCGAGTAGAAGCACTCATGGGAATAAAAGGCGTGGGATCAAGAATAAGAGAATTAGAACGAAATGGTAACAGTAGAGAGGAAATAGCATTAAAAATAGGATACGACTTTGTAGACGGTAAATTCGGTAGGTATAAGCGCGTGGAAGTTATAGAGAATGCCGTTAGAACCGCAGTGGCGATTCTCACTGAAGGTGTGGTTGCAGCGCCTTTAGATGGTATATCACGCATTGAGGTAGGTAAAAACGATGATTCGAGTGAATATATAAAAATATTTTATTCGGGTCCTATAAGAAGTGCAGGTGGGACAGCTCAGGCGCTTTCTGTATTAGCTGCGGATTTTATAAGGAGAAAAGTTGGTTTTACAGCGTATTCTCCGAGAGAAGAGGAAATAGGAAGGTATGTACTGGAAGTTTCTGCATATGAACGAATAAGTGGCTTGCAATACACGCCTACCGATGAAGAGATAAAGGAAATCGTAAGGAATTGCCCTATTTGCATAGATGGCGACCCTACCGAGGATAAAGAGGTTGGTGGCTATAAAGACCTTGAAAGAGTAGCAACGAATAAAATAAGAGGCGGTATGGTGCTTGTTCTCACTGAAGGGCTGGCAATGAAGGTGGCGAAGATAAAGAGGCATGTTGAGAAACTTGGTATTGAAGGCTGGGACTGGGTGGATAAGCTGGTAAAATCAAAGGTAGAGAGGGGAGCGAGAGATTTTTTGGGTGATTTGATAGCTGGCAGACCTGTATTTGGCAGTCCAGCGAAAAAAGGTTCCTTCAGACTTCGATATGGACGTGCTCGTAATTCGGGACTCTCTGCTATCGGAATACACCCTGCCACAATGTCTTTACTTGAATTCACCGCAACGGGGACGCAGATAAAGCCAGAACTGCCGGGTAAAGCAGGTTGTGTTGTCCCTGTTGATTCTATTGAAGGTCCAACAGTGAAATTGAAAAACGGTACGCTTGTCACGTTAAAATCCGGAGATAAGTTTGATGAGGAAATAGCAGAGATAGTGGATTTAGGAGAGATACTCATTGATTATGGCGATTTTTTGGAAACAGGGCATCGCTTATTGCCTGGTGCATACTCGCATGAATGGTGGATAAAGGAGTTAGAAGAGAAATCAAAGGATGAAGCGGAGAAATGGCGTTTCAAAACGCCAAGTCCAGCGGAAGCAATAGAAATCGCATCCCGCATTGCGATTCCGCTGCACCCTGCATATACCTATTTTTGGGAAGACATAACAGAGGAAGATAAGGAATATTTAGCAGAATGGATATGCAAGAATGGGATTTTAGAAGATAAATCGTTATCCATTCCCAATGACGACAATGGAAGGATAAAGACAATTCTGGAGGATTTGCTTGTCCTGCATCAAACTCATGTGCAAGTCAAACCTGAATCCAAAGACCTGATTTTAACGATAGAAGAGCCGAGTGCATTGCTAAGATGTTTGGAGATAAATGATAAATTGAGAAGGGATAAGTCAGTGAGGATAAAGACAAGACCGAAAGCGCCGACCAGAATAGGCATGAGAATGGGCAGACCAGAGAAATCGAAAGAAAGGATGATGAAACCTGCTCCGCATGCTATTTTTCCCTTGGGAGAATACGGAGGAAAGAACAGGTCATTGAAGGAAGCATTAAAGAAAAAAGTGATAGAGGTGGAAGTAGGGATGAGGAGATGCGATGAATGTGGGAATGTGTTTCTATCATCTTTTTCTATATGTGATAAGTGTGGAGCTTCTTGCTTCCAAACTCAACAGAAGACCAAACCTGTATCCAGAGATAAAAGGAGCATTGATTTATGGGAATATTATCAGGCGACAACAAAGAAATTGGGTGACTCATGTGGGACTCTGCCCCACGACCCCGCAAGCCCTGCAAGGGCTTATAACAAACTGGATGTGAAATGCGTACAAGGTCTTATTTCAAAACAGAAAGTGGCTGAGCATTTAGCTAAAGGAATGTTAAGAGCGAAGCACGGTGTGTTCGTGTTCAAGGATGGCACGATAAGATATGATTTAACGAATTTGCCGTTAACACATTTCAAGCCAAAAGAGGTAGGTTTGAGCGTGGAAAAAGCAAAAGAGCTTGGGTATTTGAACGACATACACGGCAAGGATTTGAAGAGCGACCTGCAAATAGTGGAGCTCAAGCAGCAGGATGTCATTATCTCGGTTGATGCCGCGTCGTATTTGCTAAAGGTATCAAATTTTTTGGATGATTTGTTACAGAGATTCTATGACTTGCCGCCTTATTACCGTGCATCACGCAAGGAAGACCTCGTGGGAAAACTCGTACTTGGACTTGCACCACACACTTCTGCTGGGATATTGGGCAGGATAATAGGATTCACGAGTGCTTCAGCTTGTTATGGGCATCCTTTTTTCCATGCAGCGAAGCGCAGAAACTGTGACGGTGACGAAGATTCTATTATCCTTCTACTCGATGCTTTAATCAATTTCTCGAAGCTCTTTCTACCTGAGAAAAGAGGTGGCAGAATGGATGCTCCTCTGGTTCTTATCCCATTCATCAATCCAAAGGAAGTGGACAAGGAGGCGCATAACGTTTCCATTGCAAAGGAATATCCACTGGATTTTTACGAGGCGTGTTGCTCGGAGAAGCATCCAAAAGAGGTGACGATAGAGACGGCATCGAGCAGAATAGGGAAGCCAGAAGATGTTTATAGGTTTGATTACACGCATGATACAACGGATATCGCCGCTGGTCCTTTGAATTCGCTGTATAAGACGTTAGGTACAATGGTGGAGAAAATGGAAGCGCAATTAAGATTGGCGAGGATGATAAGAGCAGTAAATGAGTGTGAAGTGGCAGAAGCAGTTATAAGAAACCATTTCCTCCGGGATATAAAAGGTAACCTCCGCGCGTTTGGCTCACAGACGATGAGGTGCAGCAAATGCAATGCGAAATACAGAAGGATACCCCTAAGTGGGAAATGCACGAAGTGTGGTAGTAAAATAGTTCCCACTGTGCATACCGCAAGTATAAAAAAATATCTTGACGTTTCGTTACGCGTAGCGAAAGAATATCACGTATCTAATTACACAATGCAAAGGCTGGAACTTTTAGAGAAGGATGTGAATTTGCTTTTTCCCGCTGCAGAGCAAGAACAAAAAGCGTTGAGTGATTTTATGTAATGTAAGTAACAAACTTTCTTTTCTCCTCTCCATTCACAAAGAAAAATTAGGTATCAGGAATAAAAGAACACAGCGGGTCTTCAGCCCATATATCATCATATTGTGCGTATGCCCTTATACGGCATCCCCCACCACATAAGTCTTTATAAACGCAGGTACCACACTTTCCCTTTAAGAATTTCGTCTTTTCCCGGAATGCCGCAAGGACGGGGTTTTCAGAATCATTCCAGAGCGCACTGAATTTTCTTTCCCGGACATTCCCGATTTTAAACTCTTCTAACTGAGCGAACTGACAGGGATAAACATTCCCCGCCGGGTCAACGTTTGCAACGCGGTCACCGGCACTACATGAATCTCCAGTATATTGTAGTAGTTTAAGCGCATTTTCGTATTCCTGGCTATTATCCTCTTTTAGTTTATTCAGCAGATAAACGCCGTCTTGTGGTGCATCAACAGTGAGAATTTCCATTTTTGCAGGGTTTAACTCCCTCGCTCTTCGATATAACAGGTCAAAGATACGAGTTACATCTTTCGGTTCCAATTGCAGATTGTAAATCTCCCTCCCCCTTCCGCTTGGAACAAGCCAGTAAACGCAAAACCGCGGTACTTTTAATTCGAGGGAAAGGTCAAGTAAGTCCTCTATTTCTTGATAATTATCCCTCGTAATGGTAATTCGGATGCCAGCTTTAAGCCCGATTTCCGCACAGTTCCTCAATGCTTGCACTGCGCGCTTAAAGCACCCAGGCTGATTTCTGATGGCATCGTGCGTTTCTTCCTTAGCGCCGTCCAGCGATACACCAACATACTCGACTTCGCGCGCCTTTATTTTCGATGCAACTTCTTTTGTTATCAGTGTGCCATTGGTACTCAGTGCAGTTTTCAGCCCTTTTTCAGTTGCGTATTCAGCGAGTTCCCAGAAATCTTTTCTTACCAACGGTTCGCCGCCCGTGAACAGAAGCAAAGGGACTTTCATTTCTGCGAGGTCGGCGATGAAGGCTTTCGCCTCTTCCAATGATAGCTCATCTCTGCCATTCAATTCAGGTCTGGCACTGATGTAGCAATGAGCACATGCTAAGTTACATTTATTCGTGATGTTCCAGAAAATCACGGGTCTGCGCGTTTCCGCGAATGCCAGTAGCCTGCTGGGGACCTGATCTGGGGGCTTTTTTCTATGCTTTAGTGCTTCACTAACAGTTCCTTTTCCATGAACAAGCTGTGTTATGCGGATCATTTTGCTCTCTCTTCTTGTATCTAAACATTAATTTGTTCTGGTTCAAATTTAAGAGTATCAGATTATATTATATAGAATTATTCTAAAAAATTGTGCCGTATCTATCTATGTTATTTCCTAATCATAATTAAGAAAGCATATGTTATGAACATATGGTTTTATATACTCATATGTACTATGATCATCTTGGGAGGTATATAGCAAGTAGCCATTTTGGGGGGTGAGCGGAAGCGAAAAGGAGGATAAAAAAAGAAGGAGGTGAAAATGCGAGAAAAGTGTAGAGTATGGGTAAAGAAGATATTTCGTATTTGTTTAGCTCATTTCAAACAAAGCTCATTGATGAGCAATTTTTTGAGTTCGTCGTAGACATCTTTTCCCTGTAACCGCCACGTGGCGAAGACGGAAGCGATGTACTGGTAATATTCAGCGCCAATCTCCGATCTAAAAGTACCTATGATCTTCCG
>QMVO01000027.1 GCA_003661125.1 Methanosarcinales archaeon | reverse complement strand
GCTATTTCAACAATCCAGTCTTTAGGAGCAGTTCCTTCTATTCTCGCTCCTTTTACATATTCGAACGTCTTCACAAAACTCACAGGCTCTATGTATTCCGGTGTCCATGCTTTTATGTTTGGTTGTCCTGTTGGAATGCCATAAAGATATACATCTAACCTTCCATCTTTCCTATTGATGTGGAACGTATTTTCATTTGTCCTGTCACGTATTGTCCATCGTGTCCCGTCGATTTTTATAACTACACTATCCTCAGAGAGCGGAAAGCCCGTCGAATTAAGCGCACTACTCAATATCTCTGGTATGGTCTCATTATTCAGTACCTCCTCTATCCCAACTCCTACGGGCATACTGAATAAATGCCCGTGAAGAATCTGTGCTTGCGACTTCGTCCTGTTATAATCTCCGGAAAAGGGTCGCCAATACATTTTCTCCTCATTTTCGTCTATAATAACCAACGGAAGAACAAAAGAGGGGGATTCGTGCACCAACCGGTAATGAGATAAGGCGGGAATGGGTTTACCTTCTACATCCACACTTACACCATCAAAGAGATGCAACCGCGCTTCCATCGTATTGTAATAACGCAAAAGGGAGTTATAGTATTCGGTGTTACCAGCCCAGACCGTTATCGCACTGAACTTTGGCGTACGACCCAACCAAGAGCATATTCCCCATGCATCCGCCATTTCTAAGTCGCTTATCACATATCTTGTACCGAGTTCATCCAATATCCAATTGGCTTCCTCTTCATTGCTTGACACAAAGAACGTGCATGCTCCTGGTCTTATCGAGCCGTTCTCATTTGTACCTCCTATACCACCCTGAAAAGGATTTGAATTAGGCATGCGATGTGCATAAAGCGTTATCACGTGTCCGTAATCCCACCAGCTCATCACGCCGTATGCGCTCGCCGGATATTTGTAATCCTCATTTCGCGGTGGTGCTTCGTATAGCGCATAGTAATCCACTCCGGGATCAGGAGTGTTGTTCCTCATCCAGAACAGCGATTCATACCAGTCAGCATGGAACACAGAAGGACCCCTTATCGCGAGATAATATGACCGCTCAAAATTCTCCGGCATGTTTGCAGGAAAGGGATTGGCTATATTGAGCGGGAAAGGATAAAAAATAATGAACATCACAACGAATAAAACTATAATGCGATTTGGCGTGATATATTGCTTTATCTGCTTTATCCATGCAATGCCCGTCTCAGGCACTTCTTCCTTCCGTTTTTGCACCTTTTCCTTCTTCTCCTTTCCGCTCTTACCCTTAATCTTCTTCTCTGCTTTCGGTTTTCCGGTATCAGAGAAGATGGCGAAGCTCAACTGGGTTATCTGAACGGCGAACAAACCGCATAGCAGCGCCACATTTACCGCATAATAATACACAAACCGATTTTGACCAATTGGTGGAGGGCGAATACCAAACATGTCAAACATCACGCCCAGTATCATAAGGTCTATAAAGCACCAGACGAGAAACAGGGTCTCATCGGGTCTCCATTTCTTTATTACATGGTAAATAACAAGTGCAAAGGCGGCAAGCGAGACGTAAAAGCAGGTGGAGTAATGGCTTAGGGCGGCGCCCAGGTCCATTGGATGCATTTCCCCTATTACTTGCATGCCCACGTTATACTTTACCCATCCCATTGCATGCATCAATGAAGCATATTGAGATGAAAACAGCACATTTAAAAAAATTAAAGCCAGTATGCCCATGCAAAATACCGCGACTGGATAAGCATAGCGGGCTATCCCTTTTCTTGTCAAAACTGTTGATAGGATGCTTAACAGCAAAACCACAAGTGCTCCTATGAGGAGAGATGCCACGTGTACTGAGCTATACATCGCGGAATGCTTCAAGAAGGGCGAAATCATTAATAGTGGAATAAGAAATACCGGGACACCCACCATGCATAGATAATCTGTGGAGTTGCCACGCAAATGTTCTATGAGGTATAGAGCGAAAAGAGCGACAAAAATGATGAAGACGAACAGGACGCAACCTTTCCAGGTAAGAGCATAAAGACCAAAAGAGAAACCTGCGAGGAGAATATAGACTAAGGGCGTTCTCAAGGATGTCAAGTCACGTTTTCTGAGATGTTCAAAAGTTATGTCGCTTCCTTTTGCTCTTTTCAGTGCCATCAGTAAAAACATCATCGCAAGCGTGCTGAACAGCACTTCGCCAACATGATGGTCCATTGCACCTAAGATGGAGCGAAACAAGAAACCAGGTAATATAGCGATTAAAAATGCAGAAAGCAAACCCACTTCCCTGCTATACAGCTCCTTACCGATGAAATAAACCGGGAAAACAACCAGAGCACCGAGAACAGCAGGATAATATGCCCCTACGGTCTCCATTAGCATGTGCGTGGGTGCGCCCAAACCGATAAGCCAAGTAACAAATGCCGGAATCAGGTCAAATAACGGAGCAAAATGGAGATGGTCGCCATGAGGGAAAAGGGTATAAGGGTCAAAATAAATCCTGTGCGGGAAATGATTGCCAAAAAGCATATTCTCTATTAATCGCAGGTGATATACTGGGTCGTCAGAGCCAAACATCACCATTTCACCGCCAAAAACGCGGTCATAAGGCAAAATCGTCCTTATAATAAGGGCGATACCAAAAATGAGATACAAAATGTTGAAAACCGGAAGTCGCTCAAGAAGTTTATGTCGTTTCACACCTTTCTCTGTCTTCGCGGATTCAAAAGTGAAAGTGCCGGAGAAGGAGTGGGATTTGTTCGATATAAGAATTGGTACTGCGATTATGCCGACCGCGATAAAGGACACCAAATATATCCAGTTTTCCGCAAAGAACCCTGGCAGGCTAAATGCAGTGGCAAGGGGGTAGATAATTACAAGGGATTCAAGCAAAATTAGCGAGGCATAAAAAGCCTTCTTCTTTTGAATCCAGATTCCGTATGCAATGGGAAAAGCAGAGAGAGCAAAGATGTCTAAAAGTCCTGCGGCGCTTAGTTTTGGCGTTGGCGCCGATAGCGTATAAAGAAGAGAAATAAGAGCGACTAAACCACAAAAAACAAGCAGCATTGCGGTTATCTTTACGCCAAAAGGCGTTACTTTTGATTCCTTTTTATTCTTACTCCTATTTTCCTCCTCTCGTGGCATCGCTTTACAACATATCCCTGATTCTACACTACATAACCAACAGGAACTTTTTCCTATTTTCCTGCTTTCCTATATTTCGGATGATACTTCTTTATTATGTGCTCATCTATCCGCTTAAGCTCTCCTTCAGGCAGTGTTGCCAATAAATCCCAGCCGATGTCTAATGTCTCCTCAATACTCCGGTCTTCGTTTCTGCCTTGAGTAACAAACCTGCGCTCAAACTCATCTGCGAATTCCAGATACCCTCTATCTCTACTTGTCAGCGCCTCCTCGCCTACTACCGCAACCAGGTCACGCATGTCCCTGCCTTCTGCATAACCCGCATAAAGCTGATTAGATACGCCAGCATGGTCCTCTCTCGTCTTTCCCGGTCCTATTCCTTCATCCATCAATCTTGACAGCGAAGGCAAAACGTCCACTGGCGGATACATACCTCTTCTGTGCAGGTCGCGAGAAAGGACGAACTGCCCCTCGGTAATATACCCTGTAAGGTCTGGTATAGGATGCGTTATGTCGTCATCGGGCATACTCAAAATGGGTATTTGCGTAATCGAGCCTTTTCGACCTCTTATTCGTCCTGCTCTTTCGTAATTCATTGACAAATCGGTGTACATGTATCCAGGATAGCCTCTTCTTCCGGGAACTTCCTCTCGTGCCGCGGCTATCTCACGTAACGCTTCACAGTAGTTCGTCATATCCGTAAGAATAACGAGAATATGCATATCATATTCGTACGCGAGGAATTCAGCAGTTGTCAATGCCATTCTCGGCGTTATTACACGCTCAATTGCAGGGTCATCGGCTAAATTAAGAAATGCAACCATTCTTTCGATTGCTCCCGTGCGTTCAAAATCGCGCATAAAAAACGAAGCCTCCTCATGCGTAATCCCCATAGCCGCAAACACAACGGAGAAAGGCTCTCCAGTAGTTAGTACCTTCGCTTGCCTCGCTATTTGAGCCGCAAGGACATTATGCGGCATCCCTGCACCGGAGAATATCGGCAACTTCTGTCCCCGCACTAACGTGTTCATACCGTCAATAGTGGAAATTCCAGTTTGAATGAACTCACGTGGATAATCACGTGCAGCGGGATTTATTGCATCACCCGTAACAGGAAGTTTATCTTCTGGTATCACTTCCGGACCACCATCTATGGGTCTGCCCAAACCATCGAAAAAGCGGCCGACCATATCTTGTGAAACGCTTATTCTCATTATATCACCAGTAAATCTCACCCTCGTCTTTGATGTGTCTATTCCAGAAGTGCCTTCAAAGACTTGAACCACTGCAAGTCCCTTACTTGCTTCCAACACCTGCCCGGTCTTCTCTTCCCCACCCGGTGTCACTATCTTCACTACTTCGCCATACGAAACACCTTCTACTTCTTCTACCACGATTAAAGGACCCGCTGCTTCTTTTATCGTTGTATATTCACGTGCTGAAATATCTATTGCCATTTCATTTCACCTCCTTATCACAAAGCTGCCTCCTCTCTTCTCTTTATCAACTCAAACTCTTCTTTCATATCCTTCATTATCTGCTCGTATTTCTCCTTAAAACCTTTATTAGGCACATATTTCATTCTCGCTATAGCGTCCTTTACTCGCATCCTCTCCAGTTTCTCTTCCGCTATTCCGTTCTCTATCGCTTCTATTGCGCCATTATACCATTGAAGGATGATTTTTGCCATCAGATATTGCTTTTCCAAAGAGCAGAAGGAGTCTACTTCATGATATGCGTTTTGTTGCAAAAAATCCTCACGTATCATACGAGCAACTTCTAAAGTTCCCCTTTCTCGTGCTGGGAGTGCGTCCGCACCAACGAGCTGGACTATTTCTTGCAGTTCCGCCTCCTTCTGTAATAGCCCCATCATCTCCTCTCGCTGCTCCATGAAGTCCGGTGCCGTAGACTTTGCAAACCATTCACTGAGCTCTCCGAGATATAGGGAATAACTACGCAGCCAGCTTATAGCGGGAAAATGCCTCCTATCTGCCAAAGATGAGTCAAGAGCCCAAAAATCACCTGTCACTCGCAACGTATTCTGAGTCACGGGCTCAGAGAAATCACCCCCGGGTGGCGATACCGCCCCTACTACCGTAACAGAACCTATCCTTTCTTCCGAGTCTGAGCATAACGTTTTTACCCTACCTGCTCGTTCATAGAAATCTGCTAATCGCGTTGCCAAGTAAGCGGGATACCCTTCTTCCCCTGGCATCTCCTCCAGCCTTCCTGATATCTCTCGCAATGCTTCTGCCCACCTTGATGTAGAATCCGCCTGTATCGCCACGTCATAGCCCATATCACGATAATACTCAGCGAGTGTGATTCCGGTATAAATAGATGCTTCTCGTGCTGCAACAGGCATATTAGAAGTGTTTGCAATAAGGGTTGACCGCTCCATCAGCGTTTCACCACTGTAAGGGTCAATAAGCTTTGGAAAATCCTCCAAAACCTCGGTCATTTCATTTCCTCTCTCTCCACAGCCGATATATACGATGACTTGTGCGTCTGCCCATCTCGCTAATTGATGCTGCATCACCGTATTATGAAGAATCATAGGTCCAAAACCTGCGACAAAATTATGAGAGCCCGGAACCACGAGGTCATAAACATCCCTCTTGCCCACTATCTTCTCAATT
Source organism: Methanosarcinales archaeon (assembly GCA_003661125.1). Classification (GTDB taxonomy): domain Archaea; phylum Halobacteriota; class Syntropharchaeia; order Alkanophagales; family Methanospirareceae; genus QMVO01. Next base: position 5,733 of record QMVO01000027.1, on the reverse strand, counting down.
TCCGTAATCTCATCGTAAAAAACATAGTCCAAAGTCTCTGCAATCCATTTCAACTTCGTATCTCCCGACAACTGGCAAAATTTCTTGAATACCTGAACGCTCATTCTCTCTTTCTCCTCTCTTTCTCCAAAGTAATTGGATGTGTTCACACCTAAACGCTCCAATTCCGCATGTGGTCGCCCCATTTCTTCGTATGCGTGGTTTAAAAACTCTGGCGATGCCGGTACAATATCTATTACCTTGTATCCCTTTCTCCCATCTTCCAGATTTTCTTTTATCCTCTGAAATTTTTCAAATGGCACTCCGTAATTGCAACGTTCGTAAAATCGTTTTATTTCCTCTTTCCCTCTTACAAATATTCGGTAATATGTTTCCGCTCCAATAACACGCTCCTCTAAGGTATGAAGAATTCCAAACCTCAGCAAGAGGTAAGAAATGTTGATCTGCATTTCTTTGCTTGCCGTTGCTATTTCTAATTCATTCTCACCCACATAGCCGTCAGAAGCAAAGTAAGCGGCAAGAAATCTACCCGCTATTTCGTCCGGTGACTTCATCACTATGTCTGGCACCCTGGAAGAAGACGATTTCCTCTCTCCGGGAATGCCCAGGTGCTTCAAAAGCCTGACGAGCACTGAACTCTTTATAAGAGAACACTCTGCCGTATTACACCTCTCATGCTTTGCTGTGAGTCCAAACAACTTTTCGGATAAATGCTCAAATCTCTCCCCCATGAGTTCATCATTATTATAGAATTCAACACTTCCTGGTTTAAGCGAGCCGTCCCCTATCACGTAACCAAGAAATTCCGAGAAGGCATGATCAAATTCATTGGGTATTTTCACCACCTTGCTTCCTCTCTCTCCTTTCACTTCAAACATCTTGCTATCCAGATTTTGCATCTCGCCCCTGAAAACTATTTTCCGTGGCATTACAAGATAATCGCCTACATTTAACGCCCTGGATTCAACCTCTTTTATCTGCAAATCCGGCGTTACAGTAAAGAGTTTATGAACGGGTGTTACTTCTGCTGTCCTTCCTGTCCTCGTTTTCACCCTATATATGACCTCGGTTTTACCCCGGTAAACGGTATTCGCATCCTTCTCTTTTAATCTCCCGTCATTTAGCGAATAAACTCCTATTGCATTTTTTAGCGAAGTGTATTCCTCGTAACTATCACTGAATTTCTCTCCGTTGTCTTTGTTCTCTTCATAAACTTCTTTTATTTTTCTCACAGTCCCATCAGCGAGCATTACAGGCGTATCCGGAGTAACGCATTTCCCCGTCCCAAATCCGCCTGGAATGGCTCCTGTCCCTCCTTTCGCTATCGGGAAGAAGGTATCATTAATGCGCTGCCCAGTCAGCAACGGCACCTCAGGGTCTAATTTATCCTTGTAAGGTCTCCCTTTCCTCACCGGCCATTTATGCATGAGCTTTAATTCTATATCCTCTCCATCTGTTTGCACCCTCGCTATGGTATCTTGAACGGTGAATTCGCCTTCCTTCAGCTCCAAAAGCTTGCCGCTTATCCCCGGTGGCACAAGAATCTTATGCTTTATTACCTTTGTTTCCTGAACTTCACCTAAAATATCCCCACCCACTATCTCTTTGCCTTCCTCCATGGTATGCGTGGGTACGAATAGCCATTTCTTTGTGCGGTCGAGCGCATCTACATAAACCCCCCGTTTTATATAATCGCCCACTTTATTTCTTATACCTTCCAGAGGTCTCTGCACCCCGTCATAGAAATTTTTTAATATCCCAGGTCCGAGTTCAACGGATAAAGGGGCTTTTGTTCTTATCACGGGCTCACCGGGCTTCAAACCCGTTGTATCCTCATATACCTGAATATATGCAAAATCGGCATCCAGTCTTATCGTTTCGCCCAGCAATCCCTCTTCTCCTACTTTTATCACCTCGTACATCTCGCATCCTCGCATCTTATCTGCAACAACCAGTGGACCTGTAATTTTTGCTATTACTCCTTTTTCTCCCATTTCTTTCTCCCACCCTTTTTTTATTTTGTCGTCTTTGAGGAAAACACTACCTTACATACATAACATCCTATTTTATAATTAACCTTACTTACATTGCTTTGTTTATTTTGTACTTGTATCTCTAACCCTCTTAACCATTTTCACCGCAGCTTCTACCGCTCTTTTTGCATAATCTACCCTTTCCTGTGCTTCTAACCTCGTCATACCTGGACCCGAGACGCCCAAAGTCACTGGCTTTTCATATTCCAGCGATAGGTCCATTATCTTTCTCGTGAGCTGCGATGCTATCATTTCGTCATGCTCTGTTGCCCCTTCTATTATGCAGCCAAGGGTAACCACTGCATCTACTTCTTTTTCATTATCCTTCTCGGTTAGCATTTTCTTCACTGCGAGCGGCATGTCAAAGGTTCCAGGCGTATATAAAGTGTGAGCAACTTTCGCACCAAGAAACGCCGCATGTTCTCTCCCCAGTATCTCCATTTGATAGGTGATGTCGCGGTGGAACTCGGAGACGACAAAACCCAATTTTATTTCTTCTTCTTTCTTCATCTCTGAAAAACACCTCGCTTTTTTACCTATATACTTCCTGTTTTTTATTGTACATAAAGTATGTTTCTCTTCTTTTCTCTTCTCTTCTATTTCTATATTCAAGTTACACTGGAATTACTCTACTCTAAGTATATAATAGGTTTAAATAGTTATGGCGCATAACTAATGCTATTCGATCTCACAGCAAAGGAGCCGCAGAGTGAAATGATTCAGATGAAGACACCCCTGGTGGAGATAGACGGGGACGAGATGACAAGAGTAATGTGGGGGATGATAAAAGAGAAACTTCTTCTTCCTTACATTGACCTCAAAACCGAGTATTATGACCTTGCTCTTGAGCACAGGAACGAGACCGAAGACCAGATAACCATTGATGCGGCAGAGGCAATAAAGAAGCATGGCGTGGGTGTCAAGTGTGCTACGATAACACCAAACGCAGCAAGAGTCAAGGAGTACAACTTGAAACAGCAGTGGAAAAGCCCGAATGGTACCATCCGCGCCATACTGGATGGCACTATCTTCAGGAAGCCTATAATGGTGCGGAATATAAAACCAGCGGTGAGAAATTGGAAAAAACCCATCATATTGGGCAGGCACGCATACGGCGATGTTTATGAGAACGTGGAGTATAGGGTTAAGGAACCGGGGAAGGCGGAAATCCTGTTCACATATAATAATGGTGAAGAGGTCAGGCACACGATACATGAGTTCAGTAAACCCGGGATAGTACAGAGCATACACAATCTTGACGCCTCAATAAGTTGCTTTGCCGAGGCTTGCTTCGCTTACGCACTAGACCAGCGCGTGGACCTGTGGTTCTCTACAAAAGACACCATATCCAAGACCTACGACACTAATTTTAGGGCGATATTCGAGCAAGTCTATGAAGAGAAGTACAAAGACAAGTTTGAGAATGCGGGGATAACCTACTTCTATACGCTGATAGACGATGCCGCAGCAAGGATAATCAGGTCGGAGGGTGGCATGCTCTGGGCGCTGAAGAACTATGATGGCGATGTGATGTCAGATATGCTTGCCTCTGCTTATGGGAGCCTGGCTATGATGACTTCGGTCTTAGTATCGCCCCACGGCTACTTCGAGTTCGAGTCAGCTCATGGCACGGTGCAGAAACACTATCAGAAATACCTCAGGGGCGAACCCACCTCTACCAATCCAGTCGCACTCATATTTGCATGGAGTGGTGCGTTGAGAAAACGTGGAGAACTGGACGGCACACCAGAACTCGTAATCTTTGCAGACAAATTAGAAGCTGCGGTCATAATGACAATAGAAGAGGGTATAATGACTGGAGACTTAGCAAAACTGGCTGAACCACCCGCAAAGCGTGTTGTATATACAGAGGAGTTTATTAATGAGGTAGCAGAGCGGCTTGCATTGTCGCACTGAAAGCAGTCAAAAATGAGAATCTGGAAATTTGGACAAAATGTGGATACGGATCAGATAATCCCTGCGGAATATCTGACGACGGGGAACGCGAAGAAACTCGCAGCTCATGCTTTCGCGAAGGTGCGACCTGAATTCTCAAAAGAAGTGAAAGAAGGCGATGTCATCGTAGCAGGAGAAAATTTCGGCTGTGGCAGTTCTCGTGAGCATGCACCTCGCGCATTACTCGGTGCTGGTATAAGTTGCGTGATTGCGCGCAGTTTTGCACGAATCTTCTTCAGGAATTCCATAAATATCGGGCTGCATCTAATTGAAGCTGACGTCTTCGACAAGATAGAAGAAGGGGATGAAATAGAGATAAATTTTGACGCGGGTGTGATAAAGAACTTCACAAAAAACGAGGAATACAAATTCAAACCCCTGCCGGAATTCATGCAGAAGCTATTAGATAGCGGAGGCTTGATTCCTTACTTAGTATTTGCTCAATAAGTTGTGGTAAATCTGTTTTATTTGAGTTGCGATGGTGTTTTTACGCGATTTCATCAAAAATCCCCACCTAATATTGAGCAAGTTCCTTACTTATATTATAAAATGACTACATGAAAAACACCTCCTGTAAATAAGGAAAGAAGGAGGTGCGATATGTATATACGATGCTGCCTGAAGATGCAAAAGTAGCAATCGAAGCGTCGACTTCGGGTATTTTTGTGTATGAGTACCTGAATGAAAGGGGGATAGAGGTGCATTTGGCACATCCGGTTTATGTCAAGCCGTTTGCAAAGAAGCATGTGAAGACAGATATTGCCGGCTTGCGTACTTTAATTGAAATAGCTTTGAACTTAAATTTTGATAATGTAGAAAATCCATACGGAGATGGAAAAGCAAGTGAACGAATTGTAATATTCTAATAGAAAAATTAGGAGACATATATGTTCTCAAAGATACTGGTAATAGCTCCGCACACGGATGATGGGGAGTTAGGCTGTGGAGGCACGATAGCGAGATTCTTAGAAGAGGGGAAAGATGTTTACTATGCCGCATTTTCAGTAGCAGAGAAATCTGTTCCTGAGGTTTTTCCAAAAAATGAATTGGAAATAGAAGTAAAGAGAGCAATGAAAGTTCTTGGAGTTCCTGAGAATAATTTACTCATATACCGGTATGAGGTCAGGACATTCTCATATTATAGGCAAGATATTTTGGAAGACCTTGTCAGGCTAAAAAAGGAATTAGAGCCTACATTGATTTTTATTCCTTCTTTAAATGACCTTCATCAGGACCATAAGACGATAGCGGAGGAAGGATGCAGAGTGTTTAAGATGGCGACGATATTGGGATATGAAGAACCCTGGAACAACATCAGCTTTAAGACCTCCTCGTTCGTGCCGCTTGAAGAGCGACATATAAAGAAGAAAATAGATGCGTTGAAGGAATACAAGACGCAGAGATATAGGAGTTACCTGAACGAAGATTTTATACGTAGTCTTGCGAAGACGAGGGGGACGCAGATAAACAAAGAATATGCCGAGGCATTTGAGGTGATAAGATGGATAATATAACCGTACTTATTACAGGTGCTGGAGCCCCTGGCGCACCAGGGATTATAAAAAGTCTAAGGATGGTTACAGAAAGGGATATAAGAATTATAGGTGTTGATATGGTTTCAGAATCTTCTGGTTTTGCGATGGTTGATAAATGGTATATAGGAAAGAAAGCGGAATCAAAAAATTTTATACCAAGGATATTGGAGATATGCAGAAAAGAGGATGTGGATGTTGTAATACCACTG
>QMVO01000026.1 GCA_003661125.1 Methanosarcinales archaeon | reverse complement strand
TATGGTGGCTGGACATCATGGAGAAGATACAAAACAAAAAATTGGAAAGATATTCAGATATGGAGTGTAGGAGGCGAGAAGACATTTCGACTGCTCAAGCAGGTTCGCCCGTTTCTCATTGTCAAGCGGATACAAGCGGATTTGGGAATGGAATTCTATCGCAAGTGCATTACCAACCACACTCGCTCACAGTGGATAAAGAATAAAGCGTATGAATACTATCTGGAAATGAAAAAATTGAACATGCGTGGAGTTACTGAGAATAGTGCAGAAAAGTCCTCCTCGAGTTATGTGTGGGACCCCGGACAGCACACACTACTCTCCTTTTGTTAGTGTTTCGCCTCTTAGAAACTTTATTGCATCATCAGCGTATGTAAACAGAACCTCTTCGCATTCAGGGCATTGGTATTCGTCATTCATACTATCTATCGGAAGTGAATCATCAACAAACTCATAGTGAGCATCGCTATTCTCGTCAATTGTCATTTTGTATTCCTGCCACACAGGCGAGAAATCCTTTAGATGATCTATTTCCTTACCACATTTCGGACATCTTGGCATGTTATCACCTCCTAACTTTTTTTTCTTCATGTACCACTTCGCGCCCGTGTGCGAGTCCTTATAGAACATCTCGAATCCTGTCCCTTCATTGTCAAATTCAAAAAAAGCTGGTATCCTTATCAAATCAATGGTTTCTCCGATAAATAGAAAGTGAGTAATTAACCTAGTTATCTTCTTAATTTTGATTACTTTACCTATCTCTTGAAGTTTCTCATCCCAATAGTCGTATCTTCGTATATCGTGTTCAATATGCCAGCACCACTCGAAAGATTTGATTTTCTCGATAAGTGAATCCATCGCTTGCATTTCTTCTCAATAGTGAATATCAACAGGCACAAGCCACAACTTTTCTTTATCGCTTATACACGCCTTCATCTCTTCGATTTGCCCTTCTGAAATCAGTGGCTCGGTTGTGTCAACAAATGCGAACATACTGTATGGATGCCCACCCGCCATCCTTAGATGATAGAGTGCATCGCCAAGGTCTCCTTTATCAATCGCTTCTTTCGCCTTATTGGATTCGTCATGCATCACATTTATGTTCGTTTTTATTAGCTCTTCCAGTAGCTTTTTACCTTCTTTACTATCTACCGGAAGTACCTTTCGCACTCCCCATCTCTGTTTAAAGAAGGGGTCAGTAGGCATTGAATAATAATCTACACCACACCCTCTCCATTCCATAGCATAGTCTTCTGCTTTAGCGAGTGCGTCACCCTCTTCCTTAGCTATGATTATGAAATATACTAACGAGTGCATAATCTCTCACCTCCTAAAACTCTTTTCTTACCGCACCATTCCACCATTTGCTTTTCGCCCCGTTTGCGTATCCACGAGGAAAGTATATTTTATTTTTCCTTTTCTTCTAACACGCAAATATAATGCATCTTCAGTTATTCCTGCATCTTCCAGCAATTTGTTATCTCCCCATCCTTTTTTCCAGCTCAAGATTATCTCATCGCCGGTTCTTAACAGGCTTACTATTGTTTGCCACGCTGCGTCTCCTTTTGCCCAGTTTATCATGTGAAAAGCTTTCGTGATTTTCGCATCCGTTTCAAATTGCACAGGTATTGAATATTTCCTTTCTGTTTCAAAAGGTTTATTTTTCTATTTCTTTAATTGCTTGTATTTCATCAAGGAAAAATGCTATGCTGTCTGCACGCTTAAGCGCTTTCAAGTCCATTTTGGTCAAGCCTTTTGGCTTTTCGTTGTTGCTATGCTCTACTTCTACTAAACTTTCCATTTCCACATCACCTCTTTAATAATACACAGTGAAGCCCGTTCTTTCAAGCTCTTTCGCTTTGTCTTTACCACACAGATAAATCGCTGCGCACGCATAATTGCAATCTATCTCAGCATCATCTTCTGTCAGTCCCACACGATGGAGTGCGATTCGTGCGCATTCGTAATACAAGTTTGGGAAGTTCAATTCTATCCCTTCGTCTTTTAACTCTCTTACTGCCTCTTCGATGATGTCGCTATCTATGTCCATTAACACAGATGTGTCCATACTACCGCAGTCGAGTAAAATTTCTAAAATCTCCCTTTCCATTTTCATCACCTATTTTATATTTTTTGGTTCGTTTTTTATTCATTCTCCTCTTCTTCCCTTTCCTCTTCCCTTTCTGCTACAAATTTCTCGAACTCGCCAAGCAGTCCTTTCTCCTTAAGAAACTCCTCGGCATACATAATCATCCTATCGCACTTACACATTGAAAGCTTTGTGAATTCGCCCGTCCGGCAGTCGAGATCGTACCAGTATTCTTCACCACATGTCGGGCATACTTTAATATCCTGTACACTAACCATTCGAATCGCCTCCTTTGTGGTTCCTTTCTTTCTCGATGAAATTCTTTATTTTATCCCACTCGTCCCAATACAGGTACACAGCGCACCCGTCTACATCCATCTCGTCCATCTCTCTTATAAGTATTCCTGCGTTAAGTATCTCTACTATCACTTTTCTATGTAATGTTAATGTTTTTCCTTTCTCCATTTTCGCTATTCTTCTAAAAATTTTTGATTGCTTTCTTCACTGCTTCTTCCTCTTCTTTCGTGACTGGCTTTCCGTCATGCGCTTCAACACTTTCACCTACATAGTCTAATGTTGGATCGTAATACTCTATGCAAGTGAATCCTCTACCGTCTGATTTTCTCGTCAAATAGTAATGTTTTATGATACCGCCTTCGCTTATGTCAAATTCGTCCATCTTTCTCACCTTTCTTTTCTCCTACTAGGCGGGAGTAAGCTTTACAGCAATACTCTACTTGGTATAAACAATCGTCCAATGCATTATGTGTTTTTGGATCCACATCACCCTTTTCTCTTTTGAATCCCGATAGAAATAGCAAAGTCCTGATATCTTTCCATCGAGAATAGTGAAATGGGAGCTCTTGTCCAAGTTTCTGGCAAGCAATATCCAGAATTTCTAAATCGTAATAATGGGACCAAACGCAGGTTTTTTCTTCTATCTTACAGAAAGCCGTTAGCTTTTCCATAGCGTATGTCAGAGGAATAGTATTCTTGTCCCAAGTAATTCTGTTTTTATTCTCCAACCAAAACTTGAGTTCTCTATACCTAATCTCTAATCCTTTATCTAGGCAAGACTTTATGTTAATGTTGACAAGAAAAGTTTCTCCGGTTTTTCCTGTCCAATCAAAGTATACTGCGCCAATTTGGCAGATGACCGTGCCTAATGTCTCGATATCCAACATGATGTTTGCCGTCATGACTCCTACTTTAATTCTTTTTCTTCCTTTATGATTTTCCACTCTTTTGATTTCGCATCATCCAAAAAGCCGATCAAAGTCTGTTCCCAGCTTCCTGTAACTATGAATCCGAGATGAAATGAGCAAGAGTACCCTTCCCCATCTAAGTATTTACCGAATTCGATTTTACCTTCAAACTCAACATTTCCATACTTATCCACTGCCTTTATAAGCTCTCCGATTCTGTATGTTTCCGCTCCTATCCTTACACCGTCCTTCACTAACTCTATATCTTCAGCCACTAACATCATTCACCACTTCCTCAATTTTTATCCCACCTCTTCCGTTATATATGCCACTTCAACCCTCGTGCCCTGTACAGCGGCAGCCAGTGCGCTTCATAGAAGTCGTAGCCTGCACCGTTAACACCGAGATACACGCCGATTTCATCGGTCTCGTACACGATAAAGCCACATTCTGCAACCTTATCGGCATTCTCTTTTATCCATTCTCGGTCAAGCGGATCCTTAGGCGCAAACACCCAACCCCACATTGGAATCCTTGGATACCAATCGTCATACGCGTCACGGCATGGCTCACTAGTGCACTTCTCACATTCAATGTTGCACTGGTATTCCTTTCGATATTTCTTTTTGTAATCCTCGAACGTAGGCGCGAGAATCTCAATTGTATCGTACCAGTCATCTTCGTATGCCTTCTCTATCAGAGCAGTTGGTATGCTTGAGAAGTCTCTTTCCACCCACAAGTGGCACATCTCTAATTCTCTTTCCTCAATCTCCTTTTTCCTCTTCTCTACCGTGTCTTCCACACAACTACTTACCATCTTTCATCCACTTCCTTACAATTTATTTTTATCGGTTGAGTTGTTTTTTAATGCTCTATCTGCCCCGTAAGCGCGAGAAGCGCATAATGCAACTCCTGCTCACACACGGGACACACGAAACATACTATTTGGCGTGCACGCTCGAAGTTTCTTACTATCGCGAAACATAGTGCATTACAATCCTCGCACCTTATTGGTGTCTCTTCGTACTCGTAGCTGTTCATTTTATTCATTTTTATTTTCTCGTTTCGTTTTTTGTGATATTAACACCACTGAGCCACCCATTCACGTGCATCAAATCTTGGATGGCTAGCACCAAACTCGTTTGCGTTGTCTTATCCGCTTTTGAAGATAGGTTCATCAAATGTTCAATCGCTTCATCTATGCTGTGGATCGCCGCGCTTTTGTGATATTCCAGCTCCGAGACTATGTTCCGGTTGCCTATGTTATCGGTAAGCACGCACACATTACCATATTCCTCGCACTCTTCGCATCTCATTTCTTCTCCAGCACCCACCTCAAACATTTTATCCATTCGCTTACACCATTATGGTCAATATCTTGAAAGACAAATGTATGCCCTTCGTGCATGTTACGCATCATCTGCCCTAAGGTCGCTATTTCTCGGCAGTCAACGCACACTTCATAAGGATACCTGATGACGTCCTTGTCCTCCGCGCACTTCTCAAGAAATGCTAAAAGCCGTTCCAAATCCTCTTCTTTCCTCATTTTCTATTCACCTCTCCTAAAAACTGGTTCTGATATTGCCCATTATATGAAGATGCGGCATTCGCTTTGAAGAAAACTATCTGCACTGCTCTTGTATCTTTTCTTATACTGAAATCAGTACCTGAGAGATTATAGACCGAAACTGTTGGTATACCTCGCCATCCAGGTTCAAATACAGTAGATGTTATCAGGATACCACGACGATTGAATGTGCTCCTGCTGAATATCAGAGCAAACATATAAACAGGCACTGAAACTATTTCATTTAGCCTCGCAAGCTTATGCTCGGAATGTTTTAGTAGAACATCTTCTGCTATCGTGAGGTCTATACCCACCTGCTGCACCTGCGTGTTCTTTGCGAACTTCACTAATCCCAGTCTTTTAACTACCTTTGGGTTTATGTTCATTTTTTTCACACACCTAAGAAGTATAAAGTCATTCCAATAAAGGGAAGCCACCCGACGAGAATGGATAGTAGGATGCCTAGAATATCTCGTTCGTAAATCGCAACACTAGTCCACCACAGGAGTATAAAAGGGCACGCTATATAGAGACCAAGCGCAATACTTTTTATTATTAACTCTCCTATTAACATTTTTATTCTCCACCTCCTTTACTCCGTTCTTATCCTCCTAATATCAGTTCTACAGGTGTTATTTCCTCCCCACACTCTTTACATCTCCTATAATCGAAGCCCCAGACAATATTATGCCCGGTCAGCTCCAGCTTCTCATACTCCTCTTCACTATACATTCTACCACAATGCTCGCACTCTATCACTCTCTTCCTTTTCATTCCTCTTGTGCTTCACGCATGAAGAATTTTACTTCGTCTATTGGAATACCGAATTTCCGTAACTGTAGTACATGCAACACCACGTACTGGACATCATCGCCTTCTTCCGGGTTATCATTCACTTCAAACTTTTTTCTTTCCCACATAGCTATCACCTCCTAATCTTTATCCAAGATTAAAGACAATATTAGTACATCTACGATTAGTATTGACGCATACATCCAAGTGGTCCAATCCTCGCTACCAGAGTGATACTTACTCGATCACACAATATTACACAAAAACGCTGCGATCACAAGCAATATTTTTTCTGGATAGTATTTCATCTTTTCACACCTCCCATAACTCTTTATATGTTCAAGTCTTTTAGTTCCCCTTTATGTTTATGTTTTAGCTCTTCCACGGTCTTCTTCACACCATCCCACTCTTTCCACCAAAGATATACCCAATTCTTCCCATCCTCTATCGCTACGCCATGATTATCCGCTGTTACTTCTATTTCCCCATCTTTACCTTTCACTTTCTTAGTATCGGAAAACATTTATTCGTTCACCTCTTCATGGTAAATCCTCTAAAGCAGCACCTACTGCAAGCACAAACCACCAAAACACTGTCCAAATAATTGCTACTAACAGCGTATCCATAGTCCGTGGTATTGTCAATAGATATATTCCAATTCCTGTTATTGGCGGAAGAACCAGTCCAAGGAACCTATCTACTCGCATGTCTCAAAGTCTGCTCTACCGTATACCACTCCTATTATCTCGCCACATTCGTTATTTACTTCATCCATTTCGCTTCTCAGCGCCTCTACGACTTCTTCCAATTCCTCTTCGTATATCTGTATCTTCTTTCGCCTCTCTCACTTCGACATCTACTACCTTGACATCTCATCCATTATATATCCTGTGCATCACAGCAGAACGCATCGCTCTACCTTCATCACCATGAACCTCAATAAGTCCATACGGTCCTTTTATCCCCCATGCTTTCATAACTCTTTTCATTTCCTATTCACCTCCTATTTTTAAGTAATCGGTACTCTCCTTCGGAAATCTCTTGCTGAGCAGATACAGGATGACCGCAGGACGGCCAAGGATGTTTTGATCTCCTCCTGCGATAAACTCTACCACAAATTTTACATTGGTAATACCTTCCTTCAATTAGTTCCATTCTCCTTACCACCTCCTATTTTTCTTTTTTCTTTTTTCGTTTTTATGCCTCTTCTATTTCACCTTTCCTCCTCTTTATCTCCTCCTCAAACGTTCGTATCGCTTCCTTCGTAGCACTCACTTCCCTCTCCAATCGCCGAAACTTTATCGTCTGCATGTGCCTGTGGTAATCCAGATAAGCCGCTGCATCATCAGTCTCCATCTTCCTACTTATATTTATAATATGCTCCACACCACTCTTTCCTTTCACTTATATCACCAATAGGGTATAGATAATAGGACTATATAAAACTTCCGATGAATATACGCTTACCATGAAAAGCGTACATGTTCAAGGGCTGGATATATTCTTAGTCGTTTCATTCCTTTTTTAAAATTCTATAAATTAACCATGCAAAATAACTATACCATGCTAATACTACATATATAACTATTATCTCTATTCCCTTCATCTCAATAACCATACCCACCCCTCTCCATCTTCATACCTTCTCCCCACACGGTTAGATTTGCTTGAAAACTCCCTCTTCACTTCTTCTTTTGCTACTTCATACACTACTTCCTTTGAAACAGGCTTCGTATGTATTTCCATCACAAAAGCATCATCTACCGGCTCGTAATGAAGCTTGACCTCGCAACTCTCGCACTCCTTCACGAACTCTATCCATTTGTGTATCTCTTCGCTATCAGTAACACACTTCCAATCATTATCGTATTCGTTTTGCATTATGAAGACTGCAGAAATCGGTATTGCTTCCTTAACCGCTTTCTTTCTCGCTGCATTTAAGTCTAACTCCCATAGAGTTCTTTGTTTCATTTTTTCTGTTTCTTCAGTTTTTTAGGCTCTCACTCGCCGTCATCAATTTCGATTATAAAATGCCTCTTCCTGACATCCGCAACGGCGTCTACCAGTTCTTTTAATTCACTAAAGCTCCATACACCCACAACTATTACTTTCCTACCACAATCCTCTATCATCGCGGTACCGCGCTTCGCTCTCACTAATGTAGTCGTTTCTTTTTCTTCTATTTCTATGGTCATATCTTACTCACCTTCATTTTTAATATACTATTCAAATTATTAAGCCATTACAAAGTCTTATTATTCTCCATCAGGAAACTTTATATCAGCAAGCCATGCAGGTATTTTCACATACAAAACTTTTTTCTCTTCGCCAAGCCAATAGCTAAGGGTATCATCAAACACTCGTTCTTCTCTTTCTTCTACCTCTGTTAACGACTTTGGTAGCCAAACCTTTCTATTCCCATCCCTAATAAGCATCGATTTCTCCGTCTCGTGAATAATACCATCTACCTCTATCCATACATCTTCCCATGCCGCTTCTCGCTTCAGTGATATATCGCAACGCCCTGTTCCGTTAGGCAGAGCAACATAATGGATGCATTCTCGGCACTTGCAATCAGGACAGAGACACTTTCCGTCATCTTGACGATATAATACTTTTATTTCTTCAGGGCAAGCAATACAACATCCCTCTGTTCCGTAGTAGTTTTTTCCGAGGTATTTTTGCAATTCTTCCCTATCTATATCCATATTCATCTCTCCTATATGGTTAACACATTATTCATTTTAAACACTGCTATTTATTTATATTAAATTTCTATTTTTAATTCTTTATATAAATAAATAGGAATGTTTAAAAAGTAGAATATGTTAAAGATATAGTGATGTGCGAGGTGGAGATGAGATGGAGATAGAGATAAAAAGCGAGGATTTTAAAAAGCATATTTTGATGTTAGGGGACAGAGAAGTCTTTGCTATTTTCGGTGGCAGACCCGAGTGGGATGAGGATAAGGGCAGGTATCTGATTCCGAAGACATCGCCGCGGAAGATGACCGAGTGGGTTGAGAAGAAAGCATTGGAGAGAGTTTTAGGCGAGAATATAAGGCGAGGCTGGACAACATGGATTTCGCTTAATGAAAAGGAGATAGGGGAAGATACAATTGAAGGTACAAGCGCGATATGGTGCTTCTGGTTCGATTTCGATGCTCCAAGAGCCGATAAATCGCGAGTAGCAACAGAAGAGGAAAAGGGAAAAGCGCTGGAAGCAGCTAAGAAATTCAAAGCTTTTATGGAAGAGAAAGGTCTTCGTAGCTTCCTTGCATGTTCAGGAAACGGCTACCATCTATTTTTCCCGGTGAATAGATTTAATTTACGTGGTAGAGTCTTCAGGAAAGAGTTTAATGAGAAGCAGAGGCTGTTTTATAAGCAATTAAGAGAAGATAGCGGTGTGGAGTTCGATACAACGACCGACATCAGGCGAGTAACGCAGCCGATAGGCTATCCAAACATGAAGATACCGGACATGCCGGTTCCAACATATTGGGTAGATGATTTTACAGAAGAGGACATAAAAGAAGCGCGTAAGCACAATGATATTTTAATAGAAGCTGTTTTGAATACTGAAATAAAAAAGCATGAGCAGACAGTAGAGCTAAAGGAGCATGTAAAGTTCGAGGAACTACTTGAGCGTAATGAGAGGTTGAGAGAGCTATATAATGGAGTATGGGGCAAGCAATATAAGTCGAGGAGCGAAGCGGAGATGGCGCTCGTAACGATTTTATGTGCGAATGGGTTTTCAGACGCCGAGATAAAAGAAATTATGCAGGGTTGCAAGATAGGCAAATGGCAAGAGAAGACAGAGAGTTATTATGATCTAACAATAAGTAAGGCGCGGGAGTATGTGGCGAGCCATAAAATTGAAGAAAAGAAGAACGAGAATAAGAAGAAGGAGCGAGAAAAGCTAAAAGATAAGGAGATAAAAGCGGTAATACTGAACGATCTTATGGAACGTTTCATTTTCGTTACCGCAGACGATAATGAAGATGTGTATGTTTATAGGGACGGGATATATGTTCCAGGTGAGAAGCTAATAAAGGCGGAGACGGAGAAGATAATAGGCGATGAGGCATCGACATACCTTATTACAGAGATAATCAACCATATCAAGCGTCGTACATATGTTCCACGGAGTTTATTTAACAAGGATAAAAATTATCTACCGGTTAAGAACGGGCTATTGAAACTTAAAGACTTCACATTGCATCCGTTCGATACATCAAAGATATATACATACCAACTGCCAGTGGAATATGATGCAGAAGCGGATTGCCCAAACATAAAGAATTTTATAAGCAATATAGTGCGCAAGGAAGATATACCGATACTTCAGGAGTTCTTGGGCTATTGTTTGTATCCAGACATGCCTGCGCATAAGTCCTTATGGTTGTATGGTACGGGCAGAAACGGCAAGACGACATTTGTGAATTTGTTGAGAATTTTACTTGGCGATATATGTACAGTTTCAGTATCCATAGAAGAGCTTGATGGTAGACACAGATTTTCAAAAGCGAGACTTTTTGGTAAGTTAGTGAACATTATTTCGGAACCACCAGTACAAGATAAGATGGAAACAGTTGAGTTCAAGAAGTTGACAGGTGGTGATTTGGTATCGGCAGAGGTCAAGAATAAGCAGAACACGATAGATTTCGTGAATTTCGCGAAATTCATTATCCTTGGGAACAAATTTCCAGAAGTAGAGGATACCACATCAGCGTTTTGGGAGCGAGTGATAGTAATAGAGTTTCCAAACCAGTTTATCGGCAATGCAATTCCAAACTATGAGCGGGTACTGGTAGAGAAAGATGGCGTTGCAGGATTTTTGAACTGGTGTTTGGAAGGTTTGAAGCGATTAGAAGCGAGAGGTTTTAAATTTTCCGAGAGTAAGAGTTCGGCACAGAAGAAAGCGGAGTTCATGAGAATGAGCAACTCAGCACGTGCATTTATAGAAGAGAGATGTGAGTTTAAACCGAGCGCGTATATATCAAAAGGAGACCTTTACGATAGTTATAAGCTTTTCTGTGAGCGTGAAGGGCTAGCAATTGTAGGTAAGAAGCGATTTTCTGAGATAGTAGGTGAAATTCCTCGCGTGTATGCAAAACATAAGAAGATAGGTGGCAAGATACAACGAGCGTGGTTCGGGATAAGAGTGAAAGAAGAAGATGAGGAAGAAGAGGAAGAAGATGAGAGTGAAGGGATAGAAGAGTACATTGAAGAAGAGAAGAAGGTGAAGTATGTAAATATAAAGGATTTAGATGAGGAAGGCAATATAAAGGGAAAAACAAGTGGCAGTAACGAGCAGCCGAGTGAGCAAGATGTAGTAGAGTTCCATGCGGAGGTGACGGAGGGTACATGCGAACGCTGTGGTAAGAAGACATGGCTGGATCATGAATGGTTGCATGAGGGTAAGAAGCATCTTATTTGCGCGGCATGCGCGGAAGAGCTAACAAAATCTCAGGAAGACAGGCGAGAATAGATAAAACACAAAAACGAAAAAATAAAAAAGAAAAATAATAAAGAATAGGTAAGAGAAATGGCAATAGGAAGAAAGCACTATCTGGAATGTTTTAAGATTGTTGATAAAGAGATAGCAAAGCATAGAGGAGGAACAAACACATACAAGACCATTGATGACCTACCCCTTTCGGAACTACAAAAACGCTGTGTACTTGAATGGTTCGCGTGGAAGGTGTGGAATATGATTATAGAACTAGGTATAGAGGACGGTTACGGTAAATCCTATGATCCGCTGTTGATTGAAGCTGACAAGTGCCACAGTTATATCTTTGACCTTGGCGATGGCGGGCGGCACCATGATTATGAAACGCTACGGGAGATTGAGGAGAAGTTAATGAAGGAAGTAGTTGAAATGCTAAAAGAGGTGAATGAAGAATGAACGGCTTATATTATGAGGTAGAGATGGATTATGATATTGGAAGAGAAGTAATGGTAGTGTATGACGGAGATACAGCTATAGATGCGTGCTTTTCATTCGGTGAGCTGTTCAAAAAATACCCTTTTATCCAGAGCAAAGAATTCAAAGAGTTTGTAGAAGAGGAAAATGAAGAGAGAACTTAAAGAGCGAGAAGCCTGCCCAATTTGCAGTGGGAAAGGAGAAGTGATGGTTTCATGCATCATCAAGCGAGACGGTAGTATCGAGCCTATAACAGTGTTTCAGTGCCAAGCGTGTGGCGGTGAAGGTGTCAAGCGATAGTTTTTATGTAGATAAGTTTTTATATACACATGAAGATAGTATCATTCGGTTGTTCCAATAACCGAAAACCTCTCTTATCCGGCTATCAAGATGTACCCGAAAACATAAAGAATTGGCGTAAGACCTCGGAGCAGTGGCATTGCGCGCTGGCGATGATGGGGCAGCCAGCATACATGCAGGATGCTAACAGACAGGGAGACAAACCATCTGGATGCTCAGTTCAACGGTTTCCTTAAATCTATATGTGAGTG
>QMVO01000025.1 GCA_003661125.1 Methanosarcinales archaeon | reverse complement strand
TCTTTGTTCTATGGTCGTTAGGATTTCGCCAATCGCTTTTAATCTCGATGTTCTGATATAAATAGAAATCAGATTGATCGAAAGGATTGACAAATTTCTGAACAGAAGGGAGCTGTTGCAAAGTTTTTAGTTTTCGAGGCTTACCGACTGTTCTTATTTTTTCGTTCTCGTATATTTTTTGGAAAAAAATACGTCCATGAACTTTCACGCTTGGGAATGATTGTCGGAATAATTTCATTAGCGCGATGTCATCAATGAATTGCTTTATTTTTGCGATTAGTTCAGCATGTTTTTCATCGTCATTACTGTGGATTTCGTAATCGCCTAAGATACTGAATGTTTCTACTTTGATGATTAATCTGGCAAGAGAATCGATGCTATAAGCAATTGAACGATTTACAGAATTGTCCTCAATTGCTCGGCGTTTGGCATCGAGCCATATTTTTTTTGTTGTCTGGCTATTGCTGTCAATTCGTTCTGTTATTCCTTTTACTCTGATATCTGAACCTATGAAAATTGGATAATCCTTCATATCGGAAATAAATGATGCTTGAAAGATTTAAACTGAACGTTTACATATTGTGAAAAATATTGGAAAAAGAGAAAGGGAGGGAGTCGAACCCTCGCACCCTCAGTAGAGGTAGCCAGCCTCTACCTTTCAACCAGCTCTGATGTGCCGGCGCAACACACCAGAACCAGCCTACAAACCCCGGATTGCGCCCCTACCCGGGTTCGGGGGTGCCTGCCAACAGCTCCTTTCAATTATAACGTAAAAGTTGCATCTTAAAATCATTTTCGGTCTTGGGGTTCTTACTTCAGGTCCTCCATTCTTTTTTACCCTCACTTGAGCAAAACATTTTGTCTGATGTACGGATGCATTTGGGAGCATAAGGATTCCATATGAAGGCATCGCAAATATCATAACCACATGCAATTGACCAGATGAGATGAGGGAGAAAGCCATCATGGATCGAACTCCAATAAACAACTGAAGCTGGAACTTTACGGCGAAATAATTCTTCGATGCCCCAATAGACGTAACGATTCCAAATTTTTCCAAATTTGGAATATGCGGCTAATGCTTCTTTTTTTTCGCTCATTTTCTGTCGGCTGCCTCGTCATCGCCAGCGTCCTACTCGTTCAAAATTCTGCTACGCTCTATTTCAGCTCCGCATCACTATCGCGGGCAAACTATGTAGCAGACAGACTTTCGCCCACACCGTGGACTTACTTCACGCTTATAGCACGATGCCACCGCTCGGAGGACTTACGCCCTTTTTCTTATTCTTGGGATCGTGATATTTTTCTTGCTTTCACCAACTATTACCTGGAGCTTTTATATCTATTTCAAATCTTAAATTGTTTCCATTTTCATCAATAGTTTGGATTATTACAGTAGCTGTTGTTATTTTATGCTTTTCTACTACGTTTATAATCTCTTCGATGTATTTCTTTAATTCACTCATAAATGTAAATTGATGTCAGCACTATAAAAGCTTTTCGGTTTTTATTAAAAGTTTTCGGTACTCTCTCTGATAATCTCATTCAGTATTCTATAATAAACTTCTTCTTTCACTTCGTATGTCACTTCATCCCGACCGAAGGTTCCTTTTTTGATTAAGGTGACTTCGTATATCGCCATCTTCGTTTACTTCTTATTGAATTCCGAAAAAAGAAAAAGAGAACGTTTACATTTCAGTGAACATTTGTTCAAATTGCTTTGATAGTTTTAATTGCTGTTTCAAGTTCTACTTTCTTCTTGATTAGTTCTTCTAATTGTTTCAGTGTGCGATTATATTCGTGGCTACCGGGATTGTATTCGTATTTGAGCTGGTTTCGTGCTCGTGTTATTCGGTACACAATATTATCGAGTTCTTTTTGCAGCTTGCAAATTAGTTCTGTAGTCATTTTTTCGTCTTTTTCGGGTTTCTGCCACGCCCTTTGCCCCGGGGCGATACGCATCCGCCTCGTCCTTTGTTCGCTCTTATACCTTTTCCGCTTCCATCTTGTTTGGTTTTCATGATTTTTTACTCTTCTAATATTTTTGCTAAGCGATCTTTTATGATTCTTCCCCTAACTTCTAGTCCTCTGAAATAACCGGCATCCCAGTATTCGTCTTTGGTTGTAGGATGTATCTTTTCCCTTGCTTTTATGTCCTCTTCTATCCAAGCCTCAACATCATTAGCTAATTGCTCTATTATTTCTCTCTTCACTGATCTTTTCAAGATCTTATATAAACCAACCTTAGTGTATTCCCTTACTATTCCCATTTTTACCTCCTTGTTTCGGGTTCGCTTCCATCTTGTTTCGGTTTCATGATTTAATTTAATATTTATATTGTGAACTACCCGCCAATAAATTGACGGGCATCCGGCTCCGATGGGATATTTCCATCCCATCGAATGACACGGGGTGCGTTCACAACACCACTACTCCCCTCGACAGGTCGCCCTGTCTGGTGGAGATACTTCTTCAAGATATTTATCGCCGCGTTTATGTCCGCATTCTCTTCATAGCCGCATTTGCGGCATTTGAACCATCCCCGCTTCTTCCTGTTGTATCTATCCACATACCCACATCTACTGCACATCTTTGACGTGCTCTTCTCGTTCACGGTTACCAACCGTATGCCTTCTAAGGCGAGTTTATACCTCAGAAGTTCCGTGAACTGCTTGAAACCCCACGCATGGAGTTTCTGACTGCTCTTCTTATTCCATCTCTTACCCTTTCTTATATTCCTCAAGTCACCTATCACCACCTCCTTTACATTTGATTTTACACAATCCTCCACTATTGATCTCGTTAGTGCGTGTAATGCGTGCTTTATCTGCCTCCTCCTCTTTCTCGATAATTCCGATAACTGCCTGCTCCACTTCTTCTTGCCACCAGATTGGTTCATTACGATACTCTGTAACTTCGCTATCTCCTTATTGAAGTATCTTTGTATTGAAAGCACGCCTTTACCAGAATATATTTTAGCCTCACCATCTTCCTTTACTGTTGTCGCGGTGTTAATTATCCCTAAGTCAATAGCCATTACCTGCCCCTTTTTCTTTGGTTCTGGTTCTTCTACTCTATACACGATATTTGAATATCCGTTAGTTATCTCCACTCTCACGATATTCCCCTGTGTTATTTCCACTCCTGGTTGTACTTGATAGTCTAACCATATATGTTTCCCTTTTGTGAGTGTTAGTCGCAAGCGATGATCTTCCACCCTGACAGCGAAATTTGTGAATGCTATCGTGCTAATACTGTTCTTCTTACGGAATCCCGGCGGATGTGCCTTCGGGTCTGTCTTCTTCAGTTTATACCACGACTGGTAACTCTCTGCTAATTTATGCAGTACTGCTTGAGCTGTATGTGAGTGCAGTTTACGACACCAGAAGTCATCTTTGAATACTCGTTGTAACTCGTAGTATGAGGGTATTTTCCCCGTCTGTTCCCATTGTTCCCGACAATAGTAATTTGCTTTATTCCAGATTTTGGTGCAGATATTTCCAGCTTCTCGCAACGCTTCCCTTTCTTCTCCCCCTTCCGCTATCTTTACCCGAGTAGTAAGATACATTTTATAGATAAGTATTGCTTTTGTTATATAAAGTTTAATATCCGCTGTATCCCATCTATAAATAGACGGGTATGACATCTTAAACAAAGCATTAAAAGCATAAAATGGAGTGAACTGAAACATCAATAGCGCAAACTGTATCGCGATGGAGAAATATCAACAAAAGAAGGCATAGTAGGTTTTGCTATCTGGTTCCGAAGTTGATTGAGCGCATTAAAAGCACCGCTGAGTGCATCAACAATATCATCGTGAATGCTGACAGACGGAAATGCTTCCAATTCTGTGAACAGCTCCTGGAGCCAAGGCGCATAAAGAACTTTAATGAGTCGATTCTGGGCTGCCGCTGAAACCGGTTGCGCTCTCGTTACTTTCGAGCCTGTACTACGCACACCAGTAAACGAATAACCCTGAAGAACTTCTCGTGCATAATGATCTATCATAATTGCGCCGCTGGCACCTGGTTCTTGTTCCATATATATCCTCGTTTCTATACCATCCATCTGCGCTGTCTGTTTGATGATATCCTCTGTATCTGCCGGGGTTTTCTGAAATCTGACGATATCTTTTATATAGTATATTCCTTTTCGCTGCATCAGGAGACAACCAACAGTCCAATCCGGATTCGAACTCGCTGAATCACTTGGTTCTGTTGCTGCCATATCCCAGAATCTGACCTGGAGGGAATTGGCATCCGGAGGCGGAATCACCTCAAGAATCTCAAACCATTCTCGTTTGAATAGATTGCCGGTTAGGACTATGTCCCAATTGCCCGCTAATAACTGCTCGCGTGTCACCGGATCAAGTCTATTGAGTGCACTTATATATGCTGTCTGATCGATATATGGATTGTCATTTAAGCGTGCAGAGATAAAGAAACGGTCTGCTTTTTGTAATTCTGTTTTCGACGGGAGGATAAAGCGGCGTTTCACCCAATCATGCCCGATATCGCCTGGATTGCTTGCACTCCGCATGCGAAGAGGTATATCAGTACCTTCGAGTCTGCGCAACCGCGAGAATAGATAGAGATATTGTGTTTCTGTGAATTGAGTGAGCTCGTCAAATGCAATGAATTGGAACGCGTCACTTTGATACCGATATTTATCACGTTCATGTTGGAGATAGCCAAACGACAGAGTGGCTCCGCTGGGGAATTTCCATGTTTTTGTTACCTCATGCCATTTCGCATCTGTTTCCTGGAGCCATGTGAACGCCCGGTCCATTAATGCACCTGGGAGTGAAAGATCTGAGTATGTTCTGCGCAAGAGTAATGCTGCATAATCGCATTTATCAAATGCATCGACATATTGAAGTGCAGCCATCAATAGTGCATCTGATTTCCCGCCACCCGCAGCACCGCCATAAAATCCCTCTAATCCGGGATGCATAAGGAATAATGCCTGCTTCTCTGTGGGTTCATGTGGTATATATGGATTGTCGATGATTGTTGCCTGGAATTCTGCGAGCCTATTCTTCTGGTAGGGCATCAAGGACATGTCTATATTTTTTTAGTGTATCCTTTATATCAACTTTTATTTTACCGTTAAGCTCTACTTTTTGTTCTGTGTCTATCTTTTCGCTGTATCCTCTATGTTTCCCCTTGCGCGCCAAGAACCACTTGCTCGTGTCCTCATCGCCTTCCATGATGCGGACATAAATATTGCTTTCGGCTTTATCGAGTATTTTTTCACGTTCTTCTTCTATTGCTCGACGCACTGTTTCATATTTTTGCTGGTAATTAAGTACAGTATGATAATGGACACCGAGTTTAGCAGCAATAGCACTTATAATACCGCCTGTTCCCGGTATTGCATTCAATATTTTTCTCACGGATGCTTTTTCCGGCGCACCTCTTTTCTTCTTGCTCATTTTATATCCAAAAATTCACAAAAAATAATTAAATATTCTATATAAAAAATTTCTAACATATTCCGGACTTCTGGCATTAAGACGCCATCAATATAGCTCTTTCCCCGTTTTCAGGAGATATTTGGCGAGTCATTGAGATAAGTTCTGATAATCTCCACATCATTTCCCATCTGCTTTTTCTATTAGTCGGCTGAGCTCATTAAGACAGCGAGGGCATAAACCTACTCCTAAATGCGGTATCGAGCAGGCTCCACATTCACAGCAATCATCTGGTATTATACCGCCTGCACTATATTCACTTGACAGCTTATCCGCCCTTTCTAGATATACCAATCTACTTCGTTCTTCTTTTGTCAAACGTCCCCACCATTCTTTTGTCTTTTCATTATTCTTTTCTCCACATGCTTTCCTATCGCCTTTTTTGCACTATTCCTTTTCTGTCCAGAAATCAAAAGACTCTGGCAACACCACTTTCATCCTTCCTAATGAGCTCTTCGTATTAAAGAATGAAGGATGAATCCCGTACTTCTTGATAATTTGAGTTTTCACTATCTGCTTCTGATTGATTTTTATCCACCTTCCAAGAAAAGGTAGCCTCTGTTTAATTGCACTCTTGAGATAATCCCAGAAGCTTGCAGGAATTTGAATGGATTCCCCTTCCTCCCTTGTCTCATCAATTAACTCAGCAGGTAAAAAAATTGATAAAAGGAATTCTCTTGCCCATTCGTCAGTAGTTCTCATGATTTGCATCTCGATTCCGGGAGAATCGAGGTCAAGTAGTTTGAATGGACGGTCAAATGCCCTCCTAGCAATCATTACTAACTCCATTTCCATTTCTTTCACCTGTTTCATCTGCTCCTCATTCATCTGTATCGCACCCCTAAATATGTTTGACCGACATAAATTCTTCTAACTTTGATGCCAAGCAATTTTTCGGGTCCTCCGAAATCTGCCCATATGTCTGGACTCATGAGGATTTCTTTTGGCTGTCTATCTTCATATAGAATTTCTATCAGCGCATGATAGAGTTTGTTCATAAATATATCCATAATAGATACGGGCTGAGAAACTATTTTCCTAAAAATAGTTTCTAAGAGCATGTCGTTTTCTGGTTCCATTTTCCTTTATTCCTCCCATTTAGAATTGAGCCCTCTCATTTATCTTTTCTATTTTCTTCAATGTTTCATTTTCCATTCCCTTATCTTCATTATTTTCATTCTTTGACCTCATTACTGCTGCTCTGATTGCTTCTATACTTTCTGTCGCATTTATCTTACTTTCATTCTCTTCTTTCTTTTCTTCTTCCTCTAACGCTTCTTCATCATCTTCGCTCATTTCGTTGCTATTGTTATTTTCCACCTTAATTAGTTTCCAGTTGTTCTGTGTGATCGTTACATTATTTTTGATTGCTTTATCCAGTTCTGAGATTATCCGGACTAAGCCGAATGGACAAAGCAACCTCTGACTGTTCTCGTTTTCAAATGTATAATTGCCATTATCTGTGATTATCGTAATGACTGGTTTTGGATTCGGCTGGTCTATCGTGAATTCGATGCCTCTCATTGTATGCGCTGATGTGGCAGTTGTAACGCCTACCAAAAGGGTTGCTATTAACATTGCAGCAATTATTTTCTTTTTCATTTTTTTCCTTTTTCACCTCCTATTTCTTTATAGTTTTAATTGCTCAAAGCACTCTGGGCAGATCCAATAGGAACCGTCTACAGCTTTCGCCCACAACCACTTCACCCTCCGCGCTGTTTCAAGTATCCCCTCATCTTTCCTACCTCTTACTATTTTTCCACACATCTTGCATTTTAGCTCTACCTTTTCAGCATTAACTTTAATGTCAGCGTTTAATCCCTGAATTGCATCCAAGAATGCTTTTAGCTCTTTGTCGTCTCTGTACTTTATTCTTACTACCTTCTCGCTTGGAAAAATGCTTACTCTCATTTTTTCCTTTTTACCTCCTATTCCGAACACTCCTTCCAAACTTCCCAGCAGATCGGCTCTTCTACCATGGTAAGCTTGCGTCCTAATAACTCCTCAGCTTTCTGAACCACTGTAAGGTACGAGTTTACTGGTTCTTCTTTCCAGATGGCAAGAAGTTTTTCTTTTAGCTTTTCCGCATCCATTTTTTCCTTTTCTCACCTCCTATTGTGGGTTCACTGCTCTACCTTGCTCCTTCGCGAGAAGTCTCTCCAATTCGGCAAGCTCCTCTTTGGTTATTATACCTTGCCGATACTTCTCAGCGAGGTGCTCGATCCGACTCTTCTCTTTTAGTGTTATCATTTTCCTTTTTCACCTCCTATTTTCATACTTTTTCTGAATCTCCTCGAACCGGTCTTTTGAGATCCATTTAAATGTCCGATTTCTCCTGTCTGCATCCATCATACTTTGGGTGACGCAGAATTCTATATGCCACCCGCAGCGATCGCCGCAAGAACCGAACGTATGCACGATCGCAATCCTCTGTTCAGTATCCACCCACGCTTCCTGCCCCCACGTGGCGGTGTAGTTGCCACTTGGAGGGTCGACTCTAACGTAATAATACCTTTCTTCATCCATTTTTCCTTTTCTCACCTCCTATTATTTAGTTTTGCGGGGTTCATCGCCCCCGCCCCGCTCTCTACAATTCTTTAAAAGCTTAATTACAAATGCGATATCATCGAAAAATTGTACTTCGACATCCTTGTATTTTCCGTATTCATTGAGTTCAGCAAGCATCAGCTCACCAAGCGGTACCTCCATAACGAGATATGATGCTTTTTCATTCATTTTTCCGGAACACTCCAGTTTTTGCTGTTGCATATGGGACATCGACCACCTGTACCTGCTTTTACGATGAGGTATATTAGCGCTGCTGGGGCAAAAATAAGCAATAATAGAATGAATATTCCCCATCTGATCCCTGTTGTCGCTGTTACAAATTGCTTGCAGTTTCCACAATATTTTATTTTATCACCCACTTTTTCTCACCTCCTAAATCATCTCAATCCTCTTAATTTCTGGATTGTTAATAGCAACGTTACCGCGGTCTTTTCTATGAATTCTCCTGCATCTTTGATTTGCGCTGGTCCTATTTCTTCTTTCACTCGTTTGTAGGCTTCACATGCAAGATCTGTTGCCCACATCATATCCTCAGCTATCATGTCTCGTTTTTCTTCTATTCCTTGATCTTCTTGTTGCAATACTGAGGACAGTTGAAAAGATTGCGGTTTTTCCTGTGATTGTGGTTGCACAATTGGTGCTTGTGCAATTTGCTGTTCAAAATCTTGGATTATTATGTCTCTGGGCACTGTCATTTTGGCTGTGTTCTTTTCTGTCTCTTTGCTGAAGCCCGCAGGGATATATGATATCCCTTGTTCGTTCTTTTTTATTGCGCCGTTGCCCCACCAGTTTGTCTTCAGTTCTCCGAACTCAGTGAATTCGATTTTTATAGCTCTTTCTGTTTTCCCTATTATTTTCCCCTCCACCGTTTCGGGTGGAATTGGGAGTTCTTTGTCACGGATTCTATAAAATATTGAGATAATTGGGATTTCCAGTAATCTCTCTTTATCAACGAATTCTCCTTTCTTACCGTACTCGCAGTCTTTCTTGCATTGAGCCCAGAATATTCCTTCTGGGTTCTTTTCGTTATATACTCTCGCAATTTTCAGGTCTCTTGTATTTAGCTTGAATGCAATCCCATTCTCCTTGTTATCGTACATTTTGAAGCCTAATCGCTTCAAAATGACATGCTCATCAATGTCGTCTTGTATCGGTTTTTCTTCTTCTCTTTTCATTTCTGCAAATGCTTCTGCTGCTTCTTCGAATTCATCATCTTCTTCGCTCATGATGCTTTTACCTCCATGTCTTCCATCTCTTTTAATCGCTCTCTGATTAGCCGAGCCGCAATTGCGGCGGCTGTAATTACTCTGCCTCCGCTCCCCATTCGTTTTCTCCGTTCTTCTTCTATTTTTGCTATATTGTCGAGTATTGCGATTTCACCGCTGGATAACACTACGCTTAAAACTGGCATTCTTTTTCAGTCCTCCTCGAAATAGTGAGAAAACTCGATATACGCAACCGCTGTATCGTTCTTTTTTAGTAAGTATTCTGCCTTTATGCAGTCCGCTGTCTCTGACAACGTAAATCCAAGCTTTTCTAAGAAATCACAAGCTACACTACCATTTCCTACGACAGCAGTTTTATCTAATTTCTCTTTTGTTTCTACGACTATCGCAATACTTCCAGAATCAATTGCGTAATCGCATATTTCCCAAAGCTTCTCCGCTATTT
This sequence comes from Methanosarcinales archaeon, assembly GCA_003661125.1. Taxonomy (GTDB): domain Archaea; phylum Halobacteriota; class Syntropharchaeia; order Alkanophagales; family Methanospirareceae; genus QMVO01. The sequence continues at coordinate 2,523 of QMVO01000025.1, read as the reverse complement.
CCTTATTTATGTCGCCGCTATATCCACTGAAGGATATTTTAGCTATCCCCTCCTCGAAAGAGATTGTGTATGCTCTTTCAAGTAGGATATTTTCTTTCTGCAATTCTTCGACTATTGCTTTTACATCTCCGACTTTTTTCTCTTTGTTTACTGCTTCCTTATACGCTTCGTATAACTCGTTCACTGCCTCTCTAATTTTTTTACTTTGTTCCTTTTCCATTTTTTCCTTTTTCACCTCCTACAAAGTTTCCCAAGGACCGATTTCATCCTCGCGGGGATCATTGCCCCCGCCTCCTCCTATTTATTTTGGAGGGGTTCATCGCCCCCCTATCAACTGTCCTAGCGTTGATCTTTTGTATTGTGGACTCGCCACTTTCCACAACCCCTTCCTTTTTATTCATGCTTCTTTCCATCCTTTTTCGCCTCCTTTCGCGGGGAAGCATCGCCTCCCCTTTCCCTCTTATTATAACTTATTATAATAATACATAGGAGGGAGGGTATATAAACTTTTCGATAGCTATACATTTTTGGATATATTCTCTTCTTTTCAGTTAATTTCTTCTCGCTTGTCTTCGCTGTCAGGAATGTCTATAATCCTAACTGCAAAGACTTTATTGAGAATTTCTTCACCGCAATCTTGTGCATCGAGAATTCTTTGATTGACCACTTCGATGACCCCCTTATATCCGCTGTTATCAAACCCGATGACGTCTTTTATGAACGCTGCTTCATCGCTGTATAATTTGTAAACACCGTCATTGACTTGCTCATTAACGAATCCTTCTTCATTAACCGAGATGTATTCCGCTTTCATGAGGATAAGCTTTATCGACGTCTCTTCCTCCTTCCAACCGTATAATTTCTGGACTATTGCCTGTATAATAGAACGGGGAATTAGAAATAGTTTATAGAGTCCTTTCTTTTCCATTTTTTCTTTTTTCACCTACCGCCCCTTTGTTTTTCCAATACTGTTGCTATTTCTTCCATCCCAACCGTAAAATTTTCCTCCTTCTCTGATAACCGCTTTCTGTATTCTTCATACCCGCATTTCCGACTGCAATATATTTGATCGCGTCTGCCTGGTTTGAATTTCTTTCCACAATGCCTGCATTCTCTTTCCTCTACTCTTAATGACATCTTTTCTAATTGTTTTATTACTCCTCTTACACTTCTGTTTAGCATTTTGCTCATTTCCATCGGTGTGTGTGTCCTATAATACCTTTTCAACAATTCTTTTTCTCTCGTTCTCCAAAATCCCACCATTTTTTCTTCCATTTTATTCCTCCTTTTTTAAATCTTTTAACCATCGCTTTGCAATTGTTAATCTCCGTTCTCCCGTTCTTTCAGAGACGTTTTGTAGTTTTCTGTTCACTTCATTCAGGCTCATTCTTGTCAAAGCGCATATCTCAAACAGGATGGGTTTGAGTTCTCTGTTCTCCGCTCTCTGCTTTTGCCTCTCTACCCATTCGTGCTCTTTGTGTGTATGGAACAAGAATGAAAGACGCGGATCGTTGATTTTCTTATAGATATCTTCAGTGAGTATTTCAGTTAACTGTTTACGAAAAAGTTTTATCAATTCCAGCCCTTGATTTGTAACTCCAAACCATCTTACTCTGTCTACTTGATAACGACTAGCATTTTGCTGTTTTTCTATTATCTTTCCTAGTTTCTTCTTCTCTCGTTCAAATCTGCCATCTCCATCCGTGAGCTCATAGCAGAACCCCTTACGCTCTTCACTTCTGAATCTCTCTATCATCTGCCGAGCAGTAAATCCCGGGAATATCTTTCTCATAGCACCTCCCCAAATTACTTTGTGCTTCAATAAAAAAAGAAATATAGAAGCTTTTATCACGTCCCGCACTTTTAAAATCTCTCCGATTTCCTTTAGAAGAGTTGTGAATTCCTCTAAGTTGGAAACTAAATTCTCTATTTGCTTACTAACTATACTACTACTACTACTACTATTTTTAGTAAGGTAGTTAGTAAGTACAGTACTTACTAACTGCTCCTCTAAGCATCTTTTCTCTTTCGTTGGTAAGCAAATTAATGATTTACTTACCAACTCAGAGGATGTGTCCGTTGCTCGTTCTTGAATTTCACTCCGAAAAAAGTCCAAAACAAGCAAACTTTCATGCATGTCTATCCTTTCGTGTTCCATGTTGTCCTGCCCTCTCATTTTCTTTGTATCCCTAATTTCTGCATGATTTTTTCAGCATGCCTCCGAATCGTGTTCGGTGAGACACCAGAAGCACGTGCTAACGAAATTAAAGCGCCTTTACGACGTACTTCAGGAGATAAAGTGATAGCGAGCCAAATAGCAGCCGCTGCGGTTCCTATCGGAGAACCGCCAATGAATATCTTGCGCATGCGCAGTTCTTGTAATATTTGAATTGCTCGAGATGAAACAGAGTTAGGGAATGCAAGTTCAGAAGCAAGACGAAAGACGAATTGTTGCGGTTCGAGTGATTTAATTTTGAGCCCCAAGCCGCACTTAAGCTTATTATACGCTGAACGGAATTGAGT
>QMVO01000024.1 GCA_003661125.1 Methanosarcinales archaeon | reverse complement strand
CGTCCGGGGTACTATGCCATCACTGTCTCTTATCCACAGAGCCATACCGTCATAGCCTCTTATTGCCATTATCTCGCTAATAATTGTAGTCTCGTTTTCGGATTCAAATTCAAATATGTAATTAATAGCCCGGGACGGATTCGAACCGACGTCACGAGGTCCAGAGCCTCGGATGATTGACCTCTACACTACCGGGCTAGCTATTCTCTCTCCTTATACATTTTTTATTTTTTATGATAAAAACTTTTTTGCGTTGCTGCCCTCAAACGACTTTAGTTCCGGCTTTTAAACTACGCGCAAACTCTTTTAGCTTTCGAAACATGTCCTTGCTCCTGTCAGACACCAATTCTTCCTCTATTATTCTTATGAACGCGCTACCCACGATTGCACCGTCTGCGACCTCGCAAACCGCTTTTACATGCTCTGGTTTTGAAATGCCGAACCCCACCGCCAGGGGTATGGTTTTATCCATTGATGATTCCATTTCCCTTATCCTTCCGATATGAGGGCTTATCGAATCAGAAAGCTTCTCCCTCGCTCCCGTTACGCCAAGCAGTGATACAACATAGATAAAACCCGACGCAGCATTCAAAATCTTCGCCATTCTTTTCTCTGTTGTCGTAGGTGCAACGAGAAAGATCAAATCGGTTTCATGTACCTCGCATAATCTTAGCAGCGGTTTTGCCTCCTCTACCGGTAAATCTGGCACTACTAATCCCACTATCCCCGCTGACTCACAATCCTGCACGAATTCTGCCAGCCCTCTTTGTAACACCAGATTGTAGTAAGTAAGGCAAACCTTTTCCACTCCTTTTATTCCCGCAGCTACTTCAAAATATAAATCCGGATTCATTCCCGCTCTCAAACTGTTTTCACTTGCGCGTTGTATCGTAACGCCATCGGCGATGGGGTCGGAGAAGGGCAAACCAAGCTCTAAAATGTCTACTCCCCCTTTTATTAAGGCGTCTGCTATCTCTTTGGTATCTTCAGCCGTGGGATACCCCGCAGTCACGAAACCTATCAATGCGTTCTCTTTCTTCTTTTTTAGTGCTTTGAACTTCTCTTCTAAGCGCATTTTGCTGCCAAAATTTTAAAATTCCACCTTCAAAGTAACTATCTCAAAAGGATTCATCGTCAACTCTATTCTTGCACCCTCTATTTTCAACTCCTTTTTCACTTCCTCGTCCTCTTCCTCCAGGAAGTTCACGGCTCTGACCACTTTTGGCGCCTTGAACAGTGCTATTTTAGCGTCTGTTTCTTCCCCATTCGTTTCGTAAAATCGCAAGATCAGTTCATTCCCCTCTTCCGCTTTTTTCAGCGCAGATAAAATGACATTTTCGGGCTCTATTTTCAAAAAAGACCGTTTTAGAGGAAGTTTTTTCTCTCCTCGCAACTGCACTGCATCCAGATGATAGTTGAATTCAAGAGCATATTTGTAGGACGAAGCTTCACGCCAATCCCCTTTATGCGGATAAATAGAATATCTGAATACGTATTTTCTCAACTCCTGTGCATCCGGAACCGGTATTGCAGGACCTGTCCTGCCATCTGAAGACAGCATTAAAACGCTTCTTAGCAGTGTTAGATAGATGTCCCCATCTCTTACTTCATTCTCTGGTATCCCCCTGTGCATTACGGTCAAACCCTTTTTTCCATCAGAATAATCAACCCATTTTAACGAGGGGAATATTCCTCCGGGTTCTTCCACCCATTTCTCTGTTGGCTTGTAGTACCACTGGTCGGTCGGTCGAGAAACAATGCCAAATTGACTCCCGCAGGTATAAGCCAGGGATTTCATGCCGGTGGAGAACCTGACTCTGAGCCGTGCTCTTGGATGCTTGTCCACGATGGTGGTGATGAAATCTATTCTCGGAATGTCCTTATAAACGATTATTTCCTTCGAACATTCAAGGAATTTATGCCGCCATATAAGAGGCTCCAGTTTCTCCGTTAATCGGTAAGGCCATCTAAGGGAAAAATAATTTGTCTCGACGTTGATAACACGCCTCAAAGGACTTTTATTTATATAGAAATTCTCTACCCGGAAGGAACCGTACTTCACTCCTTCTCCCCTCTCTGTTTTCAATGGGATATCCATTGCTTGTCGGTGGTAGTAAAGGTCGCCAGTTTCTTCCTCCAGCACAAGCTCATTTGCCGTGCAAAGCCTCTCGTGCTCGCCGCAAATCACGTCAACCAAACCTGTACCAGGGTCCACATCGACCCAAAAGAACCTGTTTTCTATGGTGTTCCCTCTAATCATGATAAAATTCGGGTCATAACGAAACCGTTTCGGCTCACGCTCAAGGATTTTATACACCTTATATCCCATTGCAGGAACTGTTGGAACAAATCCTATACGAGCATATCTTAACGTGTCATCCTCATACCGCGCAAATTTTAATATTTCCACGTCTATTTCCTCTTCTCCGCTCTTTACTCCTTTTATCGTTACCACTTTACCCCGATCAAAATGCAAATCCATCTCTACCCAGTTCCTCACTTCCCACGTCAGTGGGTTAAATACTATTATATCCCCATATTCACCCCCCTCTTCCGATTCTGCTTCTATTATTTGATTAAGTACGCGAAGACAGCGAGCAGCCATTTCTGTATTAAAAAAGCCACGAAAATGTCTTACCTCCTCGTAACCCGAATCCATTCCAGTTCCAGGAGCCACATCATGAAATGCTAAGTACAAAATTTTACGCCATGAATTCCTTGTCTCCTCAGAGGGGTAGGGGTGATTATTTAAGAGGTAGTTCACCGTACTCCATCGCTCGCAGCACATCAACCAACCCTCGTATTCACAAAGCTCCTGTTTTAGCCACATCCTGCTCGAGCAACAGCTTGGAAATACCTCCGAATACCTCCCTGAGTACATTTCTCCTTTACGTACTTCCATCTTAAGTTTCTTCTCTTCTATTTCTCTCTCCAGTGCCTCGAAGAATTCCCTCGGCGTTGCTATCCTCATCTCCACTCTGGCTCCGCGTTTTTCATTCCACTCCTGCACAACCTCCATTGTTTCCGGCTGGGGCATCGTGACCCCACTCCCTGAAGGCATCAAGATATGAGAGGTTGCCGCCAATGCTTTGAGTTTTTCATAGTTTTCATCCAGCTTTGTCAAATCCAAACCCGCACGGTACCCTAAAGGCATCCAGTGGGCTAAAATCCTCGTTCCATCCAAACCTTCCCAGAGGAATTCCGAAGGTTTTCCCTTCGTTACCCCTCTTCTGAAGGCGACATACCGGTATCCCGATTTTTTGTAAATCTGGGGTAACTGGGCATTCAACCCAAAGCTGTCCGCCTGCCACATCACCGGAACCTCCACCCCAAACTTCTCTTTCACGTATTTCTTACCAAACAAGATTTCTCTTATCAGCGTTTCTCCATCAGGGAGCATTGTATCTGCCATCAGGTATTCCCCATCTGCAATCTCTATTCCCCCTTCCTTTATGCTCTGCGCAATTTTTGAGAATACTTCTGGATACCTCTTCTCCATCTCCTCAAGTAGAAAGGTCTGCTCAATCAGGAACTTGTAATCAGTCTTTTCAACAAGTTCTGCCACCTCCTTCAAAATGAACACCATGTTGATGTAAAAATAGTCCTCCTTTGTGAAGACCCAGATGGCATCGTAATGCGTGTGGGGAACCAGATAAATTGTATCCTTCTCTTCTCCTTCCTTATTTTCGTTTGTCATGTTCTCCTTAATATTTTTCTCTATTTCTAAAAGGTATTTAAGCACGTTTGTCATATAAATAAATTATTAGCACATAAAAGGAGTACGGTATGATGGTTGAACAAAAAGGGAAATACAAAATTATCGTGATGACTGTCCTTTTAGGTATTTGCTGCTTTCTCACTTATTATTTTCATGTTGAACTTGATCGTGGCCTAGTTTTTACACACTTCTTTTACGTTCCGATCATCCTGGCTTCGTTGTGGTGGAAAAGAAAGGGTTTAGGGGTAGCGATATTTTTGGCGGTCTTTCTAATTTTCAGTCACTTTTTTGTTGGAATGGAAGCGGAGACTATTAATGATTTGATTTGGTCTACTATGTTTGTTAATGATTTAGCGCGGTCTTCCATGTTTGTGATTATTGCCCTGGTGACTGCTATGTTAAGTGGGCGGATTGCGAAGATGATTGATAGTCTTAATCGAATTGGCGGTGAAGTAGCAAGGGTAGCCAGGGAAGTAGGGGAGGAAGGAAATCTTGGTGCGCAGGGAGAAGTTCCGGATGTTACGGGAGTTTGGAAGGAGCTAACAGATAATGTGAACATGCTGTCAACAAACCTGAGTGCCCAGGTTAGAGATATTGCGAAGGTAGCCACCGCATTAGCCTATGGTGACCTCACACAAAAAATCACCGTGGATACAAAGGGGGAACTACTGGAGCTGAAAAACACCATCAACAGCATGGTTGACAGGCTTAATCGAATTGGCGGTGAAGTGACAAAGGTAGCAAGGGAAGTAGGAGTGGAAGGGAATCTTGGTGCGCAGATAGAGGTGCCGGGTGTTGCAGGTGCCTGGAAGGAGCTGACAGACAATGTGAACATGCTGTCTATAAACGTGGCAAATCAGGTTAGAGATATTGCAAAGGTAGCCGCCGCATTAGCCGATGGTGACCTCACACAAAAAATCATCGTGGATGCAAAAGGGGAGCTACTGGACCTGAAGAACACTATCAACAGCATGATTGACAGTCTTAACGCTCTTGTTACTCAAGTGAGGGATTCCGCCAATAGAGTTGCCTCGTCTGCTCATGATATTGCATCCTCGGGTACCGAGATGAGCGCATCCACAATACAGGTAGCAGCATCAGTGCAGCAGATCGCAAAGGGTGCACAGGAGCAGGCACAGAAGATAGAGGCGGCACTCAGGTCTGTTGAGCAGATTTCAAAGGCTGCTACCGAGGCGTCTGATAGGGCGGATGAGGTGAACAAAGCAGCATCTGCTGCGAATGAGAGCGCCCAGACAGGTCTTAAAAGAGCATGTGAGGTTGCTGAAAGCATGCAGAGAATATCAGAGGTAACGGAGAAGACATCAACAACCGTTGAGGCATTGACGCAGAGGGTTGAGGAAATTACCAGGACTCTGAGTGTTATTACTGAAATCTCATCCCAGACAAACCTGCTTGCATCAAATGCAGCAATTGAGGCTGCGAGAGCTGGTGAGGCAGGCAAGGGGTTCGCGGTGGTTGCGGAAGAAGTGCACAGGCTTGCAGAGAAAAGCAAAAAATCCGCAGATGAGATTGCAGAACTTGTGGTGTCTATACAAGAGGAAATAGCATCTGCGTCGGAGGCGATGAAAACAATGATAGAAATTGTAACAGAAGGCATGAAAACGACAGCTAAATGCGCACCGGCTTTTGATAACATTACATTCACAATGAAGCAGACATTGAATGCAGCGCAGGCGATTTCAGAAGCAGCAGCGCAGCAGAAAACAAATATTGAATCTGTTGTAAAGATAGTGGAGATGATATCCGCGATTGCTGAGGAAACAGCATCAAGTTCTGAGGAATCTGCTGCATCTGCACAGCAACTAACCTCTGCCATGAAACAGCTTACAAATTCAGGTCAAGAACTGGCGGACATTGCCACAGAACTCCAGAATGTCGTTGCAAAGTTCAAACTTGGTGGCTGACGCAATGGAGGTAAAGGCATGGCAGAGGAAAGAACGGATATAGTGAAGACAGAACCTTATGTAATCTTCAGACTCGGAGATAAGGAATTTGGCGTGGATGTGATGAACATAAAGGAGATTGTAAAGATACCAACAATTACAAGGGTTCCTCGTTCACCAGATTTTGTTGAAGGTATAATAAATCTCAAAGGTAGCTTGACGACAGTCATAAACCTCAGGAAAAGGTTGGGTTTTGAGCCTAAGGAGGTTGATGCGGATTCAAGGATAATTGTAGCAGAGATGGAGGATACACCTGTTGGCATACTTGTTGATGCAGCCATAGGAGTATCGCGGATTCGTATATCTGATATTGAAGCAACGCCTGAGGTGGTTAATACAAATATATCTAAGGAGTATCTGAAGGGTGTGGGCAAGGTTGAGAATCGAGTCATCACCTTACTTGACCTGAAACAAGTGTTGGCGTGGAAGGAAGGATGAGGATGCATGAGAGGATATAAAATCAGTTAAAATCTAATTATGTAATGTAAAGGTTTAAAAAGGAAGTGTAGTTATTATTAAAAATGAAGGGGGAATAGAAAAATCGAAGGTTAAGAAGAGGAACAATAAGAAATGAAAAGGGGGAAGGTAAGAATATTGTTAGTGGACGATTCTACATACATAAGAACGGTTCTTGGCAGCATAATAACCGAAGCGGGATTTGAAATTGCAGGCGAAGCTGCTGATGGTGAAGAAGCAATTCAGAAATATATGCACCTCAAACCTGACTTAGTATTGATGGATGTTATAATGGAACCCATGGACGGAATGGCAGCAACGAAGGCGATACTTGATAAAGACCCCAATGCGAAGATATTGATGGTTACGGTACTGGAAGACAAGGATATACTTGCGGATTTGATGCGGATAGGAGCCGTGGGCTATATCATGAAACCATTTTCAAAAGATAAAATTGCAGAGAAAATAAAGGAGGTTCTGGGGGAATAGCAATGGGGATGCGGGATAGTGAGAAAGAACGGTTTGAAGAAGAAATGTTAGAGCAAATATTGAGAGCTTCTGCATTGAAGTCATTGATTTATTTGCAGTTCTTTATTGGTAAACTGATTAACGTGGAATCGCTATCTATTCATTGGGGAGCTCGACAATTAAGAATAGGAAAGGATTTTGTTATCTCAAGGATAGAATTAAGAGCGAAAAGCGAGCTGGTTGGAAGTATATACCTTGTATTTCCATATGAAATCGCACACCGGCTTACAGAAGACATGTACGGGGAGTTAATTCCGGAGATTTCTCGAAAACATGTTTTAGATATGGTAGAAGAGATGACCAATGTTGTTTCTGTTCCCCTCAGCGAGACTGCCACTTTTTTCTCCCGTAATACGTCGGTCATTCCTTCGGTTGCCCATATCGTTAGCTACGATGAGTTCAAATCTATACCGATGGAGGAGGCATTGGCTTTAGAATTAAAAATGGGTGGCAAAATGAAATGGGACAAAATGAAAGGGAATATATATTTTGTGATGGAAGAAAGAACCGTAAAGAGACTAAAGAGAACGCTGAAAAGGAGGGAGAGGGAATAAAGGAACAGCAAACAAATGCCTGAATCTCATGGGCAAAATGATAAACGTGCTGATGGTGGATGACTCGTCGCTGATGAGGAGGATGGTATCTGAAATGCTGAGCTCGGCATCAAACATACGAGTAGCTGGCACTGCCAATACCCGTTGTGATGCACACAGCGTCTACCCACAAACTGCTTAAAATAAAAGTCAGGAGGCGAAAAATGAAAGGAGTAATTATACTTGCCTTAAAGGAAATGGTGATCGAGAAATTTGGAATAGACAAATGGAAAAATGCATTAGTAAAAGCAGGGATTAAGAAAGAGCCTTTGATTTTACCAATATCCAATGTTGATGATCAGATTTTTTTGAGCGTAGTTAATTCACTCTGTGAGGTTCTAAACATATCCTTTATTCAAGTGGCAGATGCATTTGGTGATTATTGGGTCAGTGTGTATTCACAAAAAATGTATCGTGTTTATTATGAAAATGTCAAAACGGCAAAGGAATTTTTGTTGAAAATGGATTCAGTCCATGTTGCTACTACAAAAAATATACCCGATGCTAATCCGCCAAGATTCAAATATGAGTGGAAGGATGAAAAGACCCTGATTATGAAGTATAAATCCCGGCGGGGCTTGATAGATCTCATGGTGGGGTTAATTAAAGGGGTTGGCAAATTCTATAAAGAAGATTTAAAAGTAACCAAACTTGGCAGCGATAAAGTCGAAATTGTTTTTCCATAGCCCTATTACGCCACTACACTACGCCGGAGCGAATATTCCGCACACTCACTCCTGAAAAAATGTACATTAAAGTATTTATATATACGATATAAACTAAATATGATGCACAATGTTCACCCTACAAAGTTATGAGGAAATCCCGTTTGCAAACCCTTTCTCGCTATATGAAATTTTGAGGACGGAAAAGGGAAGCGAGGACAGTTACCTATTGGAATCCCGAGAGGGGAGCGACAAATTGGCAAGGTATTCCATTATAGGCTTCGACCCGGCGCTTAAATTCTCGGTAAAGAACGGTATGTTAAAAATAAAGTCTTATGATGCGCTTTTCGCTAAAGAGATGAAGAATGCGGCGAAAGAATACGAGAGTAAAAATCCCCTAAATTTGATTAAAGTTTTCCTTAATTACCTGCAAATAGTGGGTGCGAGAAGAGAAAGATTTATCGGCGGTTTCGTTGGTTATATTTCATATGATTACATCCGCTATTTTGTGGATGTGGGGGGAAATGCAACTGATGTCCTGAAACAGCCAGATTGCGAATTCATCCTGACAAAAAAGAATGTCATCGTGGACCATAAAACTAAAAAAGCTTTCCTCATATCTAACGAATTTTATGATAATCCTAAAGATTTGAATTTTAATCACGCTTCTCTAAAGCTTGGTGAGCTGACGAAAAGTTACGAGGATAAAATAAGAGCGAATGCTTTCGGTTCCGCTCAGATGGCAGAGACCGGGGATTTCACGTCAAATATGGCAAAAGAAGAATACGAGAGTGGAGTGAGGGCTGCGAAGGAATATATTCGTGCAGGCGATATTTTTCAGGTGGTTCTTTCACAGCGGTTGGAAGCGGATTTTGATTCTGGCGGCGATGGAAATTATGCAGCTTTCGAGTTTTACAAGCGATTAAGCGAAATGAATCCGTCGCCATACATGTATTTACTCGATTTCGGCGACCGGAAGATAGTGGGAGCAAGTCCAGAGATGTTGGTCCGAGTTGAACCTGCTGGATTGAATTCAAATGGCAATAAAAGGAGGAAAGTGGAGAGCTGTCCGATAGCGGGGACGAGACGGCGTGGTATAAATGAAGAAGAGGATAAGCGTTTGGAGGAGGAGATGCTTAATGATGAGAAGGAGCGCGCAGAGCATTTGATGCTCGTGGATTTGTCGAGGAACGATGTAGGAAAGGTGTCTGAGTTCGGAAGTGTGAAAGCAGCGAGATTCATGTATCCAGAGAAATATTCGCATGTGCAGCACATAGTAACGGATGTGGTGGGTGAATTGAGAAGAGATAAGGACGAATTTGATGCGTTGGCAGCGACATTTCCTGCAGGGACGGTGTCGGGAGCGCCGAAAGTAAGAGCAATGGAGATAATAGAGGAATTAGAGCCAACGAGAAGAGGGATATATGCCGGATGTGTAGGATATTTCTCCTTTAATCGTTCAATGGATACTGCGATAACAATAAGAACTGCGGTATTTGAACACCGGAAAGTGTATATACAAGCAGGAGCTGGAATAGTTGCTGATTCTGACCCTGAACGCGAGTATAAAGAGACACTGAGTAAGTGTGCGGCTTTATTGGAATGCATGTCAGGAGGTGAAAAGTAAAAAATGAATATCCTCATTATAGATAATATAGATTCGTTCGTTTATAACATCGTGCAATACGTTGGGATGCTGGGTGCTGAGCCGATAGTGGTGCAGAACAATGTGAATCTTGAATATGTTGAAAAAATAGTTAAGGAAAAGGAAATAGACCATATAATAATTTCGCCGGGTCCGAAGACGCCACGAGATGCAGGCGTTACGAATGAAGTGATAAGGAAGTTTTGCACGGAGAAAGAAGATAAGAAGATTTTAGGTGTTTGTTTGGGGCATCAGTGCATAGGTTATGTATTTGGTGCGAGGATAAGGAATGCAAGGGTGATAAGACACGGCAAGGTGAGTTTGGTGACGCATAATGGAGAAAACGTGCTGAAAGGGTTGAAGAATCCCCTTTCCGTGGTGAGATACCATTCTCTGGTGATTGATGATGGTAATGTTGGTGTTGGAGAATCATTTCCCGATTGTTTAGAAGTAACTGCGAGGAGTTTGGATGATAACGAGATAATGGCAATCAAGCATAAAAACCTGGATGTTTTCGGCGTGCAGTTCCATCCTGAGTCAATATTGACGGAGGATGGGCTGCGGTTGATACGGAATTTTGTGGATATGTAGAGGTGATCGAGATGACTTCGGTAGGACATCTTGCTAAATTAGGCACAGCATCTGTCGCAGAAAACTCTCACAACTTTTTATTAAAATCTGTTAATTTTGATATAAGCTATAAACAAGTTTACAGAACTTTTTTCGGCAGTTTATTTATTTCAACTTTTCTATCGTTTTTGGTTTTATTACTCCTGTTGCTCTTTTCCTTTTTTCAAGTGAGTTTCTTTATTTTATTTATTATGTCTATTCTCATTGTAGTATTTATTGCGTCTTATTTTTTTGCTAAAAAGCTAACTGGAGAGGTGGACTCTGCCGATAAAGAATTAGTTGGGCAACTCAATAAATTTTTAGGTGATGTCAAGGATAATTTTCCAGAAGAAGTTTATAAAAACCTTTTTAAGAAATAGTGATGACTTTATTATTTATATACTTAAGTAAAATGATGATAATATTTTGGAGTGAAAAATGAGAAAGGGAATATTGTTGATCGTGGTTGGCTTTTTGTTGTTTTGCGTATTCGTTGGAACCGCATCCGCGAAGACATGGTATGTAGATGACGATTTGCAAGATTTTCCATACGCAGATTTCACAAAGATTCAGGACGCTGTGAACATAGCTTCTCCACGGGATACGATTATTGTTTACAATGGAACTTATTATGAGAATGTTAGAGTAGATAAAACGCTTAATCTCACTGGCATAGGAATGCCCATCGTGAATGCAAGCGGGGAAGGGAGTCCGATAAGTTTCTATGCTGATGGGTGTATTTTAGAAGGCTTCAAAATTACCGATAGTGGCGAAAAGTATGTATATTATAGTGATGCTGGAGTGCGACTCTTCTCTGATAATAATTTGGTCAAAAATAACAACATAACAATTAATCTTATTGGCGTCTTTTGTTTGAATTCAAAGAACAACACAATTACTCAAAACGATATTATAAATAATGCATTTGGTACCTATCTACGGAATACAAGCGACACTAAATTTATCAACAACTATGTGTTTAACAATTTTTCTTTTCTAAAAGGAAAAGTCAGAAGATACCCTCTTTGCGGAATCAGGGTATCAGACTCTGTTGACAACAATTTGAGTAACAACATTCTTTCAGGCAATCGTGTGTGGAGCATTTCACTAAGTGATTCACAAGAAAATATTGTTGATAATAACACTATCTCAAAAAATAGCGACTGTGGCATCAGCCTCGAGGAGAATTCAAGTAACAATATCGTAACTAACAATAGGATTTTTTTGAATACAATAAGTTTATGGGGGAACCCACCCCTAGAGGACCCATCCACGGGTATTGACCTACGTAAGAAATCAAATTATAATATCATAACAGACAATAGTATCGCAAATTGTTCCAAGGGTATAAATTTGTATTATTGTTATTATAACCAAATTTATCACAATAATTTCATTAATAACACCATACAAGCCCGTGATTATAATGAGACAAATGTTTGGGACAATGGCTATCCTTCTGGTGGTAATTACTGGAGTGATTATTCAGGTGAAGATAAATATAGTGGACCATGTCAAGATCAGCATGGAAGCGATGGAATATGTGACATTCCCTATCCTATACCGGAAGCCGCAAGGGATAAGTATCCATACATGAATAAAGACGGTTGGCTAATACCACAGGTTCTGCCTGTCCACAACCTCAACACAGGAGAGAACTTCTTAACGATTCAAGCAGCAATAGACGATCCTGACACTTTAGATGGGCATACGATTACCGTTGACCCCGGAACTTATTACGAAAATGTGAACGTGACCAAGCAGCTTATTTTAAAGGGCATGGACACAGGCGGTGGCAAGCCGGTTGTAAATCCAGGGGGGTGCGGGAGTGCGATTAATATAAGTGCAGATGGAATTACACTTGAGGGATTCAAAGCAACTAACTCCAACAGTTCATGGGGAAATGCTGGAATTAAAGTTATTTCAAACCGCAACACCATTACAGGCAACAATGCCACTAACAACGGATATGGCATCCTGCTCAGCTCTTCTAGCAACAATACGTACCTGCTCAATAAAAGGTGGACTTTAAAGAAACACTTCGGGAAATGAGATGTGCCAATCTTATCATTGCACGTTTTCCTGAGAATATATCCCGAATATACTCAAAGAAACCGACACCCTG
>QMVO01000023.1 GCA_003661125.1 Methanosarcinales archaeon | reverse complement strand
TCCTCCTGAGAGGCAGCATTGATTGATTGCATGCACGATTTGTTTTTTACCCCTCTGCTGCTTTCGCCGGATGACCGGATTTTTTGAGCTATATGCACGTTTTATTTATGCATAGGCGGTGAAAAGCTCTGGGAGCACACCAAAAACCATCAAATAATATGAGTTGATGGAGCATTCATATATAAAAAGAAACTAACTGAAATTAGACAGTTATTTATAGTCACATGACATAATCAATTATCATGGTTGCATCAATAGAGGAGCGGCTGAGCAAGGTAGAGGGAGTGGTAAGCGAGCACGACCGTATATTTGATATGAAAAAATGACTTCTTCGGCTGATGGAGGAGCAGAATCACGTAAGAAATACGAAGCAGAGTATATTGCATGGTTGCAAATAGCAGCAAAGGAAATAGCAGAAACGCTAAAGAATCTAAACTTCGATAAAATAAACGAAATCGTTGAATTTTACGAAAAAAGTCTCGCAGACCCTGCTTCGATGCACTTTCCACTTGAAAGCGAAGAGGAAGAAACCATCGAAAAACTCATCGGCAGTCACCGTATCGAGAGCACCATTTTGTTAAAAACCAAAGCACTAATTTTCGCACCCTCTATTTTGGTTCCTTCTGCCACTACAAGGTCCTTAGATTATGGTATTGCAATGCACCGTCGTTTTTTCCTTCGCGGCTTGTGGTTTTCCGTGATAGCGGTGAATGAGGATTACCTCCAATCAGCAACAGAACCCATGCTTAGATACATGCTCGAACACGAGCTCGCACAGGGTGAAATTTACAAAGAATTAGTCGCGCAGCACATAAAGATCCTCAGCTCTAAAATGAAAGGCGTAGTCCATGAAGAAGCGAGGCTAAAAGCGATACAGCAGTCTGCGATTTCCCATGATGAAGTGCAGCGAGAAAGACAGTTGATTCTCGACCTTTCTGCACAATCCCCACTGGTGCCCACACATTTCGCATCCGCGTCGCTCTTAAAATATCTGGAGGCGAATTGGGAAGAAGTAAAGCCGTTTGGACTGCCCAGCCAGAACGAGATAGAGAAAGGGTTAGAACTTTCTTCGGAAAAATTCGCTGATTGGACTGATTTCTCTTGTAGTGCATTCAAAATATTTTTGAATGCGCTAAAACGCGAAATAACCATGACAGGAGCAGAATATGGCGTTGAAATCGTGTAACAATGCTTTTCCTTTTTTAGAAAAATGGCTTTTGGGCACAAGCGCACATAATGAAATGTTTGTAGCAGATGAAAAGGATAATTTAAATAAATATCACAGAATTTTAGATTTAGATAGTGGTATATGCGCGGAGAAAGAGCGAAACAAAAACCTTTGGGAATGAGAGAAAAAGAGCGGGATGAAGGGTTATTAATAGGCGTTTATGTATGTCATTGTGGAACGAACATCGCAGCAACGGTGGATGTGAAGGAGGTAGCAGGATTTGCGAAAAATCTACCAGGCGTTGCTATATCAAGAGATTATGTTTATATGTGCTCTGATCCCGGTCAAGAGCTGATAAAAAAAGACATTTTGGAAGCGAAGTTGGACAGAGTTGTCGTTGCTTCTTGCTCACCGCGGATGCACGAAGTAACATTCAGGCGGGCATGTGAGGAAGCGGGCTTGAATGCGTATTGCATGGAAATGGCAAATATAAGAGAGCATTGCAGTTGGGTTCATTCTGACCGAGAAAAGGCGACAGAAAAGGCAAAGGAGCTGGTTGCGAGTGCAGTGGCGAAAGCATCTTTATTGCAGCCTCTGGAGCCGATGCGCATGGGAGTAACACCTTCTGCACTAGTAATAGGTGGGGGTATAGCGGGGATACAAAGCGCACTGGACATTGCAGATGCAGGATTTAAAGTGTATTTGGTAGAGCGAGAACCTACCATCGGTGGGCACATGGCACAACTCGATAAGACTTTCCCTACTTTAGATTGCTCTGCTTGCGTGCTCACACCGAAGATGGTGGACGTGGCTCGGCATGAGAACATCGAGCTCATTACTTACGCGGAAGTAGAGAGCGTGGAAGGCTATGTGGGTAATTTCAGGGTGAGGGTAAAGAAGAAGCCTCGCTTCGTGGACGAGGAGAAATGCACGGGCTGCGGAGAATGTGCAAATATATGCCCGGTTAAAGAGGTCGTTCCGAATGATTTCGATTTGGGGTTATCAAAAAGAGGGGCAGTATATATCCCATTTCCTCAAGCTATTCCTCTGGTGTACACGATTGATAAAATAGACATAGAGGGAATACCACCATGTAGATTGGGATGCCCGGCAGGTGTGAATGTACAAGGTTATGTTGCGTTAATCGCGCAGGGTAGATACAAGGAAGCAGTTGATTTGATAAGGGAGGTGAACCCATTACCTGCAATTTGCGGGTATGTGTGCCCACATCCCTGCGAGGAGAAATGTAATCGAGGAGAAATTGACGAGCCGATTGCAATTGCGGCATTGAAACGATTTGCGGCTGATTGTATTGATTATGAAGCAGAAGAAGATAAGGATAGAGATGAAAATGCGATTACGGAGGAGAAGAGGGAGAAAATCGCGATTATCGGCTCAGGTCCAGCAGGTCTAACCGCAGCATATTATCTTGCGCAGAAAGGGTATTCAGTGAAGATATTTGAGAAGTTGCCAGTTTTGGGTGGGATGCTCGCTGCGGGAATACCCAAATACAGGCTACCAAGAGGCGTTTTGGAAAAGGAGATAGATTACATCAAACGAGAAGGAGGAGGGAAAATAGAAATAGAAACCGGTAGGGGGATAGACAAAGAAAGATTTGAAAAACTTAGAACAGAGTACAATGCCATTTTCGTTTCCGTTGGCGCGGATAAGAGCAGAGAACTCGGTATTGTGGGTGCGAATCTGAAGGGAGTAGTTCATGGTGTTGATTTTCTTCGAGAACTGAATTTGAGTAAAGAAGTGGAAATAGGTAAGAAAGTGGCGGTAATAGGCGGCGGAAACGTAGCGATAGATGCCGCAAGATGCACGTTGCGATTGGGTTCTGACGTGACCATTGTGTATAGGAGGTCGAGAGAGGAGATGCCGGCGAGTGAAGAAGAGATAACCGATGCGGAGGAGGAAGGCGTGAAAATCGCATATTTGACCAATCCGAGTAGAATCATTGGTGATGAAAACGAGAAAGTGCGAGGAATGGAATGTATAAGGATGGAATTAGGAGAACCAGATGAATCCGGGAGACGAAGACCAATACCTGTTGAAGGCTCAGAATTTATGATGGATGTGGATACCGTCATGCTGGCAATAGGTCAGCAGTCGGAGCTTGGATTCCTTGAAGGAAGTGGTGTAGAAATTGATGCTAAAAGAAACCGGATTAAAGTAGATGCAGATGGGAGAACAAACGTAGAAAGCGTATTTGCAGGCGGTGATGCCGTAACAGGACCTGCAACAGTGATAGATGCGATAGCATGGGGGAGAAGAGCCGCAGAAACAATTGATAACTATCTGATTGGGAAGTTCTTGCCGGGACCTGGTGGAGAAAGAGAGCGGGAGGAAAAGAAAAAGAAAGAGATAGGAATAGATGAGGTAAAAGCACGGATACAGGAGTTAGAGAAGAAAGAAAGGAAAAGGATGCTGAAACTACCGGTTGAAAGAAGAAGGAATAGCTTTGAAGAGGTTGAACTCGGATTCACAGAGGAGGAAGCGGTAGAAGAAGCAAAAAGATGCTTGAGGTGTGGAATTTGTGCAGATTGCAGGCTTTGTGAGAAGGTATGTGAGGCAGATGCGATAGACCACGAGATGAAAGAAGAATTGTTTGAGATAGAAGTAGGAGCGATAATAGCAGCAACGGGTTTTGATTTATTTGACCCTTCTTTAGAACCGAATTACGGGTATGAACACGATGAAGTGATAACGTGCCTGGAATTTGAGCGGCTTTGTAACGCTTCTGGGCCCACCGGCGGGAAGATAGAAATAAAGGGTAAAGAGCCGAAAGAGGTGGTTTTTATTAGTTGTGTGGGGTCAAGGGAGAGGGGGGAAGAAATTACGAACTACGAATTACGAACTACGAATTCTTGCTCAAAAAGAGCGGGGAATGAATACTGCTCTCGTGTATGCTGCATGTACATTGCGAAACAGGCGCACCTGGTGAAGGAACACATTCCGGATGCAAATGTAACGGTGCTCTATACGGATGTAAGAGCTTTCGGTAAAGGATTTGAGGAATTTTACTGGCGAGTGAAAGAGGAAGGGGCGAATTACATAAGAAGGGAGTTAACAGACGAGATAAAAGTGGAGAAGAATGAAAATGGAAGATTGAGGGTGAAAACAGTAAGTGAGGGTCGCCTTGTAGAGAAGGAGGCAGACCTCGTCGTGCTCGCGACTGGTATTGTCCCCCGGAATGATGTTCTTGACCTTGCAAGAAAATTGAAGATAACACAAAGTGCGGATAAATTCTTTTTAGAGGCGCATCCAAAACTTCGACCTATGGATACGCTTACCGATGGTATTTTCCTCGCAGGATGCTCTCAATCGCCAAAGGACATTCCTGATAGTGTTGCACAGGCATCGGCAGCGGCATCGAGAGTTTGCAGTATCTTATCCAGGGATTATATAGAAGTGGAACCGATAATCGCAGAAGTAAATGAGGCGCTTTGCATCGGTTGTGGCGCTTGCGAGGAGGTATGTCCATTTGGAGCAATAGAGTTAAAAGAAGAGGAGAAACAGTTAGAGGAAATCCTGCTTAGGACGAGAAAATCGTATGTAAATCCAGCGCTATGTAAAGGCTGCGGCGCCTGTATCCCCGAATGTCCTGTCGGTGCGATGACACAAAAGCACTTCACATCTGCACAAATAGAGGCGATATTGAGGGAGGCTGGTGCTGTGCATTAGCACCATAGCTGCGATGTGGGGAAAGCAGAAGACAAAGTTTATATAATTCAGATTAACATATTTAGTTATAATTAGAAGAAAGGGGGTTATTATAAATGTGGCAATATGTTATCGGAGGAGCGACAATTTTTGGCTTGATTGTTGGTCTATTCTCAGTGTATAACGGAAGAGCTACGAGAAAATACATTGGAGAATTAATCAAAGAAACAAGAGAATCGACTGAAAAAGAAATAAAAGGAACAAAAGAATTGATGAAAGAAGAAGCGAATAGAACGCAAGTACTTTTAGAGAGGTCACAAACGCTTTTAGAGAGACACGGAAAGATTTTGGAGAAACTTTCTGAACAGCATGCAACGATGATTAACATGCTGAAACCATCTTAATATAATAAAGAAAAAACATTTACTTTTATATACCTCTTCATTATAAAGAAAAAAGAGAGGTGATAGAAATAGATATGAAATCGAAATACGCGTTTGCATTTACGCTTTGTTTGCTTTTGCTTTTTGCAGGAGCAGGAGTTGTGTCTGCGCAAGAAGGATCAGCGGCTGGCGGCGTCACCGATAGTGGATGGATAGCATTAGCGGCGGGCATTGCAATGGCTGGAGCAGCACTTGGTGCAGGTTGGGGAATATCTGCTACTGGAACAGCAGCCGCTGGGGCTACCGCAGAGAAGCCCGAATCGTTTGGTCGTGTTCTGATTTTCGTTGCGCTCGCAGAAGCGATAGCAATATACGGGCTTTTGATTGCATTCATGCTCTGGACGAAGATATAATGGAATGGCTATAACGCTGAATGCAGAATGCAAAGTGTAAAATGCGAAATAGAATAAAGATAAAAGAGAGAATCAAGGGTAATATTTTTTTTGTTGCCCTTCCCTACACTATTCTTATTTCCGGTCTTACCATCATCGGCTTATTCGGCGGATTTGCCTTTGGTAGAGAATTAGGAAGCAGTATAACAGGCTTTGCATTTTCTCTCTTTTTCTCCTTTCTCGGTTTTTTTCTCGGATTTCTTATCTCTTATCTTATCGTGAAAGAGAAGTATTTGATGAAAGGTTTGTGAAGACGTGAAAACAAAAAATACTGGAAAAATCGCTTCAAGTTAAATTTTTGCGCCATTTTAAAGCATTCCCTAAAATACCTACTCTCTCCATCGTATTTCGCTTCCGGGGCATCAAGGATTTTTGCTCTTGGACATTACATCGGGAATAATCTTCTCAAGATTGGGATAAATAATAAAATATAAATAGATAAAAATAAATATAATAAAAAGATAAGGAGCAGGGGGAAAATGGGAAAATTGTTACCATTTATGAAATTCCTAGGAAAGGAAGCAGGATTCAGATTCGATATTGAAAAATTTGAACACCGGCTTATGCTGCAAAAGTATGTGTTCATCTCTAAGTTCTTGGGTCTCAATCTTGGTTATTTGTATAGTATGTATCTTAGGGGACCTTATTCGCCTGCACTTGCCGATGACTATTACACATTTGCTGATTCCTACTCATTATATAAAGGGGATTATGCAAAAGAGCTTAGGGGATTTGATACCAGAAAATTTTTAAAAGTGATAGAAGGGAAGGATGCAAAGTGGCTTGAGATAGCTGCAACTATCCTCTCGGTCTATGATAGGTATCGGAAAAAATTTTATGGTGATGAACTAATAGAAAAAGTCATATCCACATCGTGTGATATAAAGAGTGCTACTGACGTTAAAAAGATTCATCGTGTGTTTGAAGAGTTAAAAAGCGTTGAATTGATTGTCGTTTAAACTCAAAACTCTTCCGTTATTTTTAATTGCCGATTCCTCTTATTATCTGTTCGCATATCTTTTTCAATCTTTTTCAGTGACTCAGATTCCAGCAACCTGCTATCGGTAGTCAGCAAGCGTGATGAATCTGGATCACAAAGAGGGCATGAAACTATGAAGGCATCTGTGGGAGCATTTTCGGCAAAATAAGAATCTTGGGCAGTCAATGATTTAGCTATATCATAGCAGCATTTATTCGGTGGAATAATATCTGCTTTCAAATCCTTCTGTAGCCCAAAAAACTTATACATAATATCTTCTCTATCTCTTTGCTCAAAGTTTTCTCGAATAAGGTTATTTATCAATTCTCCAATAACGATAAAAGGTATCTTAACGTTAAAGTCGGGGTTCCTCCCAGCATTTGATTTTATTCTGTAAAAAATGTCTTTTGCATTCTCTTTTTCATCTGGTTTCCCCCATAGATAGCCCTGGAAGAAGCAGGTATCAATATATATGTTTTGGATATTTGTTTGCATCTTATATCCATCCTTCTACCCATTTCTTCATTTTTTATATCTTCCATCTTAGCTGTAAAAATTAAAAAGGGGAAAATACCACCAATTAGTCATCTCGCTTTCCCTTCTGTTTGCCTATTATTCTATCAAGAGTTGTTATAAATTCCTCCTCAGACCCCCGGGGAATAGACGCCCCCGCTGCATCCGGATGCCCACCACCAAAACCCTCTACCTCTTTCGATGCTTTCTCCATTGCCTTTGCAAGGTCTATTCCCTCATTTTCACCCTCAGATAAGGATAGCAGTTTCTTATTACCCCTTGCGGATATTTTCGTTTCAGCACCCGCTTTCTTATTTAAGACGATTACAGGCTTTCCCGTGTATAAATATTCTGCGAGGATCCCAGCTAAAACGCCGGTTATGCCACTCTCATGCACGTAAAAATAGAAAATGTTGGGTAGCTCCTTTATCTCATTGCCCTCCCTGATCTCGATTCTATTCAACTCGGAAACAAGTTTATTTTGAAACTTCATGTACAGCGAAGTTGCTTCTTCGATTATTTTCTTCTCACGCAGACACAGTCCTATCCCAATACCTGCTTTTCCAAACCGACCACAGGCATCCACCATTCTCATAAAATCTATGCCGTTCTTCACCACCTCGGAATTTAAAATATACGTGGTTCCAATCAGAGCGTCCTCGGTGATGCCTGTTCCTGTTTTAGACTCTCCGGATAACGATAGCAAGGCAGTAGTTAATCGCTTTTCCTCTTCCTCATCTAAATCGCTTAATCTCTTATCGCTTTCAATACCCAGCTTATCTAAAAACGCATCCACCCACTCAACTTTACCTACGAGCGGAATATACGGGTCGGTAGAGAAAAGAATCAGATCACGAATTTTTCCATCGCCGAGTTTCAATCCCGTTTTAACCGAAATAACACGAGCTTTTATCGCTTCATCCAGAATCATTTTGTTTATTCCGCTGTCCACCTGCAATTTATCTCCTAATGTCCCCGCAACGGAGAGTCCGGCGAGGTCTATGTTATCCTTTTCATCATCGGACAAGCACCTTGCCACGAGATACGAGAGCCCTGCGGCACAAACCTCGCCACCCACCCTCTCGTTTTTCCTCGTAGCGAGATACGGATTTACATGTACAAAAGAGGATGGTAGTTCGTTGCTTTGAGTTGAAAGAATTGACGGGGGGGTATGATGATCTATGATTATGACATCCTTCTCTTTGAGATACTCCGAGAGCAAACCCAATTGCGCTGTTCCCATATCGCAAAATATAATAAGCTCCTCATTCAACCCTTGTATGAAAGATTTCTCCAAATTGCTTACAATCGTCGTGTGGAACTGTATCCCTCGTCGAAGCAAGGCATTGCAGATAATCCCCGCAGATGTTATCCCATCCGCGTCATAATGCGAAACCACCCTTGCGTATTCATGTTTCTTTGTCATCTCTGCTGCTTTTCCTACTCTCTTTTGCACCGTCATCATGTTCCAAATGCTATACAATCAAATCAAAAATTTTTTCTTTAATTTAATTAATTTGATATATCCGAAAAGTAAAAGTAAAAGTGAGAGTAGTCAGGTTGACTAAAACTTCAAACCCTTAGGGCGTGTGGCCTAGTTAGGACATGGCGGCAGCCTCCTAAGCTGCAAATCACGGGTTCAAATCCCGTCACGCCCGTATCTTCTTACTATCCACAACTATGACGTCCCCTATTGCTTTCACCGAGTCGAACGGCATAATAATATGGTTACCCTCCTTTCTGAACCTGCGTGTGTCAAGCTCGGTAGCTGGTTTGACTACGAGTTCTGTCAACATACCTGTCCCTGCATCAACTACAACATTATGCAATATCCCCATCTCAGTACCTTCTGAATCCATAACCATTTTGTCAACTAACTTCTGCGCCGATACTTTTTCCATTTTCTTTCCTTCCTTCCTCTCTTCCTTACTATTTCAGTTTCTATACTTTCTATATATCGCTATATTAATCTTTTCATTTCTCTCTCATTCTCAATCCGTAATTTGTCACGGAGTTTTAAAAAGTGCTTATCCCGTATTTTCACAAAAAAAGCAGGCTCTCCCCTTGTAATGCATATCAGGTCTTCTTTTCCTATTCCCCTATAAAACTGCCCATCTATGACCAACTCCGCTTCCTTCATTCCAAAAAACTCTAAACTTATCTCTGTATTTATATCCACAACAGTAGGTCTTGCAGAGAGTTTAAAAGGTGCAATTGGCACTATTATAGCGGCATCCACCTTTGGGTCTACGATCGGTCCGCCGGCGGACATTGCATACGCGGTGCTGCCCGTGGGTGTTGCAAAAACAACACCATCTGCTCGTAATCTCTCTAACTCGTCGTCATCCACAAAGATAGCGAAATGCAGCATTTTTCCGGGCTTCGATGTTATTACTACTGCTTCATTCATGGCAAATGGCATTCTTTCTCTTTCGCCTTTTATCTCCACAGAAAGTCTCTCTCTCCTTTCCACCTCAAACCCATCCAATATCCTCGTGAGTATAGAAACAGCATCTTCTGGTTGCACCTCTGCTAAAAATCCGATTGTACCCATATTTATCCCTAACACGGGCGTAGTGCTTTTCAAATAATGAAGCGTCCTTAGAATTGTACCGTCTCCACCAACGCAAATTAAAAAATCCACAGCCATCTCCGCTATTTTCATGCCCTGTTCTTGCTTTTTGAGATTATACGCCGTCTTTTCGTCCAGTATAACCTCCGCTCTGTCACCTACACACTCAATCAGCCTTTTCAACACTAATACATCCCCTGGTTCCCCCCTGCATACCATTCCAATTCGTTTCGGCTGAATCGAACTCATTCATCCTCCAAGTCGAGATATCGCCTCTGCTAAATCACCTTTTGTCTCGATTAATGTGGCTTTCGCCTCTTCCTCGCTGCATCCTGCCTTTTCCATCACTATTTTTACATCTTCCTGAGAAATACTCATTACGAGCTCCGATTCAGGCTTAGGACGGCTTTCAGGCGTACCCATTATTTGATATATCTTTGACTCCTGGGTTTCCATAACCGTAACGATTGCGTCATCAAAAACGAGTTCAGCATCGGCGGTTTTTATCACTACTTCCTCTACGTCGTCCATCTCTTCTACGCTTATACCCATTTGCTTCATCATTTGACTTAACTTCTTGGGGCTCATGCCCATCCCTTTTCTAAACCCTCCTCGCATTTTTCTTTGTAACTTATAACCTTCTAACTCTAATAAAATATTCTATACTATAAAATATATACACACATGAAACTCGAGGTCAGATAAAGAGAAGGAGGGCCCGTGGTCTAGTTGGAATGACGTCGCCTTTACGAGGCGAAGGTCATGCGTTCGAATCGCATCGGGCCCATCTTTTAAAATTCCAAATCCCAAACACCAAATCCAAAATCCCAAATTCAAAAAAGCAATGTTATTTCGGGACTTATTCGCCTTTGATTGGAGCGGAATTCTCATACGCTTTTGTTTCTGAATTGATTGGCATATCTATCCTTTTGATGTTCATTTTTAATTATCTTTATCGAACATCAATCCATAAATGCAGATTGCGATAAGGCTCTGATGCATTTATACTTCCGTCTTCACTTTGATTTTCTTTAAACAAAAAGAATTCCAGTTTCTTCTTCCCCTTTTCACTTGTTTCAGGAAAAGAAAACGTGAAAGGGAACTCCAATGTTTCGTTATGCGCCAGTTGTATTTCCTTCTCGCCAATTGTTCTGTTTTCTATCTCTGCTCTGAAAAGGTATGAGACATTTTTATATTCGTGGTTGACCACGCCAACTATTATTTCTCCTTCCTCGCCGGCGGCAAGGCTGGAGGGATAACCTACTGCTTTGCCTCCTTCGCCGAGGATGTAGAACTCGGTGAATTCTTCCCCTTTTTTCGGCGTTATGATTACGTAGATTGTTAGTGCGGATGCTGTGATAATAGAGATGGTTAGGAATACCGTGAGGATTTTATCAATCGTTTTTGAGTAGTTCATAAATAGATTAGAAAAAGTTTGAGGAAAAAAACGTCTTTCTTTGAGATCAATAAATAAGAAAAAAGGGGAGGCATGAGGATTCACTCACGCACTCGGCTTCTCCATTAGCTTCTTCTTCTTCATTATCTCCCCAGTTCTTGAATGGGGCTCACGCACTAAGCTGTCAGCTTGTTTTTCTATTTCTCGCGCCTCAAAGGCAAGCTTTGCCGCTTCTCTTAACAGCTCATGCGCTGCTGCTACTACTGGCACATACTCTTCGGGGTTCTTCATCATGAAACACCCTTTTACATCCAGTTCCGCTACTTTCTCTGCCATGCTGTAAGCAGCGATAGCTTTCGCTTTTGCATAAGGATTAGAAAAATTTGCTCGTTCTACCGCTCGCTCCGCAGTTGCTATTATCTGTGGTAATTTCACTTCCTCACCTTTCTTTATCGCATCTATAACGCCATCAATCTCCTCCTGCACCAATTTTACTACGCCAGTTATAGATAGAACAGAGAGAACATCAGCATTAAACAGGCTCATCTCTACGGGGTCTAAAAACTCCCGTCTTGCTCCTATCATCGGGTCGCCGGGTATTATAATATAGCCAAACCCTTCCTTCTTTAACTTATCCACTGCTTTCTTCGCCGGTGCGTCTGAGATAACGATGCAAGGCTTGCCTTTCTCTTTTACCATCTCTCGTGCACTCTTAGGACCTGGAAGAGCAGCATTGGGGCTGGTTATCACCACTATATCTGGGTTCCATTCCAATAATCGGGAAGTATCTGCGGCATTTTCAGGTGTCATCTTTGCTCCTGTTCCTAACATACGAACATCTATATCCTCTCTATCTGCTCTCTCGTCCAGTAACAGATCCACTATTCTTGCGGTCCCTATATTCCCTAAATTCACAAATCCTACTTTTACTACTTCCATGTGTAATCACGCTTAATCTGTATGTGAGAAGAGGTATAAAAAACTTTTGTTTATTTTATTGTATTTGTTTAGCTCATTTCAAACAAAGCTCATTGACGAGCAATTTTTTGAGTTCGTCGTAGACATCTTTTCCCTGTAACCGCCCGTGGCGAAGACGGAAGCGATGTACTGGTAATATTCAGCGCCAATCTCCGATCTAAAAGTACCTATGATCTTCCGCATGAGCACATGCTCCCTGATAACCTGCTCGCTGAGATTGTTTGTTGG
>QMVO01000022.1 GCA_003661125.1 Methanosarcinales archaeon | reverse complement strand
CTTTCCAGTAAGTGCGTGGCAAAACTATGACGAAGACTATGAACTGAAACTTCTTTTGTTATCCCTGCTCTTTTTACTGCGTCTTCAAATATTTTTTCTACACTTCGAATCGTTAAGTGGGTATTTTCCTTTTTCCCAAGGAAGAGCCATTTTTCAGGGTTATTTGCATTCATATATAGCCCTATGGTGTCCATAGCAGTATCTGAAAGAATAGTATACCTATCCTTCCCGATATCATCGGGTCTCAACTTTACCACCTCTCTTACCCTTAACCCTCCAGAATATATAAGCATCAAGATTGCTTTATGCTTTATGTTGCTCACCGACGAGAGTATGTGGAAAACCTCTTCCTGGCTTAAAACAACCGGCAGCTTCTTATCCTTCTTCGGTCTCTTTGTCTCATACACAAACCTCCGCTTTAATACCTAGCCGTAATAAAATCTCAGCGCATTGATTGCCGTGTTCAAAGTGGATGTAGAAGCTCTCCTGTCACTCGCTAAATGATACAGATAATCCCATATATCCGATATCCGCATTATTCTTGAAAAACTCCAGAAGCCTCTTGTTGTGATACAAATAAAGCTTTATCGTCCTTGGACTGTATCCTCTTGCAGTAAGCTCCTTTTCAAGCTTGATGAGCCATACAGACGGATCAATATCAAGCTTCTCTCCATTAAAAACTGATATGAGCATTTCAAGCTCAGAACTGGGGATACTCCAGTATTTCTTCTCGGGATGCCATCGGTAGTATCCTTTGAGGATTTTAATTTTTGTGATATAACCACATCTATTTAGATCACGATGCTCGCTTCTCCACCACCACAAAGCTTTTCGTCTTGCTTAATGGACGGCACTCTGCTATCCTCACCACATCTCCTACCTTTGCATCTATACAAGGCGGATTATGTGCATGTATCTTTGACCTTCTCTTTTCATACCGTTCATATTTTCTTATCTTCTTCAGATAAGACCTCAAAACGACAACGGTCTTCGGTGCTTTATCACTTACTACCACACCCTCTATAATTTGTCCTCTTACCGGTAACTTACCGTGAAATGGGCAATTTTCATCTTCGCATTCCTTCGCTGGCAGCCGAACATCTATCCCTATATCTCTCATTTTTACTTCTTTATCCTGTCTCCAGGTCTTGAAACAAGCATATCTCCCCTTACTCTTACTTTAACCCCTTCTTCGGGCAGTTCAAAAATAAATACATTTTCTGCTTTTGATATTTTCTTTTCCTTTCCCGGCTCATTCTCTATAACTAACATATTTCTCGTCTCATCTACCACAAATCCACAAAGCCCCCTCGCACTACTATTCCTGCTTTCTTCCACTTCTACTTTTAATCCTATCAGCTCGTGCAGCAATATATTACCCGGATTTATTTTCATTTTTCTCCTTCTAAGGTATATCCCATCTCACGCAGCGTTTTCTTTACCAGTTCTTCTTGATCTCCCTGTAATTCAACGCATCCCGCTTTTACCGTGCCACCGCATGCACATCGCGACTTCAGTTCTTTCGACAGCCCCTTTAGATCCACTTCTTTCTCATTTATTCCTTTTATCACCGTGGTAATTTTCCCAAATCTTCTTTTCACCGTTGACACCTTTACCATTTGCTGCTCTTTTGCTATCTCCTTGCAAATACATAAGTCCTTTGGCAATCCGCATTTAGGGCAAACTTCCATGCTCATTTCCCCTTTTCCCGTTCTAATTCTCTTTCAACCGTTTTTATCTTCGCTATTGTTCTTCTTATCTCCTTCAATCTGCCCGGATTCTCCAGTGCGCCACCTGTGGCTATTACCCCGCGCTCACGCAATAAGTCAGTCATTAAACTCTCCAACTCCTCCTTCCTTTCTTTTTCACTCATCTTTCTTATTTCATCAATTCTAAATATGCTCATTCTCCCTCTTCCTTTCCTTTTCCTTCTTTATCCTCTATCTTTTCCTCCTCTTCCTTTTCTTCTTTATTTACCGCTACCATGCGAAGAGCATCGGGTACTTTGGCATCTGGCTTTACTATCCTTACCCTCACACCTATAACTCCTGATTTTACTTTTGCTATTGCATATCCATGATCTACTATTTCTTCTGCTACCGCGCCGCAATGTTTTATATACCCATCCACCATCTTCTCCATACGCCCACGTGGTCCTTTGAGCTTTCCTGACATAATAATCTCGCAACCTAACGCACCTTTATCCATTATTCTTTGCAGCGTTGACCTACCCGCCCTTCTGAAATGCCATCCTCGCTCTATAAGCTTTGCGAGTCTATTAGCCATCAACGGGGCGCTCAGGTCTGGCACCGCTATGGGTTGCACATCTATCTGCGGGTTATCCAGCTCTTGCCTCCTGTTTATGTCGTCTGTCAGCCTTTTTATTCGTCGCCCATCTTTTCCTATTATCATCCCCGGCTTCTCCACACTCACTGTTATCTGCGTGCCCATTGGCGTCCTTTTTATATCCATTCCTCCATACCCTGCCCTATCCAACTCCTTCCTGAAATATTCGTCCATTCTCACCTTCTTTATCCCGTTCCTCACAAAAATCTTCTCTATCACTTTTTTCCCTAACTCCCCTCTTCCTTCAACACCATTTCAATAGTGACCGTGTCTGTATTCTTAGGTGTAGTACGACCAAAAGCCCGTGGCATTGCTCCTTTTATCGTGCGTCCTTTCTTCGTGGATACATGCCATATCCTCATCGCCTCTGAGTCAAGCCCTTTGTATTCGGCATTCCCCTTCGCATTTCTTATCAATTTTAGTATCTCCTCACTTGCCTTTACCGGGTATCTCCCAGCATACCACTTCTTTAGTCCCCTTCGATGTGCAACTTTCTTTTTATGCCGTTTAAAAGGAATTGCCACACGTTTTTCCAGCACTGCCTCCAGGTATGCCTCTGCCTCTTCCACTTTCTTCCCCTTTATCGCTCTGCACACTTCGAGAGCATGCTTTGGAGATATGTGAGCTTCGTAAACCATTGCTTTTGCAGTCGTTTCCGGATCAACCCCGGTTTCAATTCCATCCATGCAAAATTTTACCCTGCCCATCTTCTGTTCTCTTCTTTTTTTCTACTTCAGTGGCACGTATTTTGAAGACCTCGTAGCTCCAACACCCGCAGCACCGTGCAATACTTTCTTTCGTGTTAATGCAAACTCGCCCAGATAGTGCCCGATCATCTCCGGCTTTATCTCTACGTAATCAAAGCTTTTTCCGTTGTGTATACCTATCTTCTTCCCCACCATACTTGGCAGCACGATGGCATCTCGTAGATGTGTTTTGACGCTTTCCTTTTCTGACTTAAGTTCCTCCAGCAATCTCTCCTCTTTCTCTCTCAATTCCCTCTTCAATTTCCTTCGCTGCCTCGCCTTCATCAATTCTGCCAAATCTTCGAACTTCATTTTCTTCAGCTTCGCCAGCGTATATCCACGATATGTGAACTCTTCTTCCTCCTTTTTGAGTGTAGTCTTTGCTTTAGCTTTCTTCTTTGCCATTTTCCTCTTACACCATATATATAATCTATGCTTTGTAGTCTTATAAATCCAAAACTCTATAATATAATTGAAACCCAATAACCAAACTCAAATGACAAAAAGGTTTTTTGTTTTGAATTTAGATATCTGGACAGGATTTGATAATTAGGATTTAGGATTTTCCACAACTTATCTACCCTCCGCATCTCACCTCTTTCCAGTTCTTTTTGCCGCTATACTCCCTACTTTCCTTCCTGGCGGTGCACCCCTTCCGGGCGTCTTAGACTTGCCAACGTGTTGATGACCACCACCCCCGAACGGATGGTCAACGGGATTCATTGCAACACCTCTTACCGTGGGGTATTTTGCAGCTCTTGCCTTCATCTTATGATATTTCTTCCCTGCTTTTACAAAAGGTTTTTCCGTCCGACCTCCACCGGCAACAACTCCTATCGTGGCGAAACAATCTGAAGACAGCCATTTCTTCTTCCCGCTCGGCATCACCACAAGCGTTTTTCCTGTTTCTTGCTCGTGTGCTAACACGGTAGCAAAATTACCTGAAGCCCTTGCAAACTTTCCTCCATCGTTTGGTCTTCCTTCTACGTTACAAATCGTAAATCCTTCCGGAATACAGCGAAGAGGCAAAGTATTTCCTGTTTTTATCCCCGCTGATTCGCCATAGACCATCTCATCACCTTCTCCAACGCCCTCTGGTACGATTACAAATCTGTATCCCATTTGTTTCCCTTCTTCTACTCGTATACGTGCAATGGGCGCACTCCTTGCAGGGTCGTGCACTATTTCCTCGACCACCCCTGATACAGTCTCGCACTTATTCGCCTTCACATGTTCAAGATTTCCTTTGTATTTGTGTGAAGGAGCCCGAAAAGTGGGAGATCCTCTTCCTCTCCGCTGCGCTATTATTCTCTTTCCCATTTTTTGTCTCCTCTCCGTAACCTACAATATTCCTAGTGATGTGGCTATCTCTTTTGCCTTTCCCTCCTCTTCCAATTGTATTATTGCCTTCTTTTCTCCCTTAAATGTTATCATTGTTTTTACGCTTTTCACCGGTGTTTCAAACACTCTTTCCACCTCGCGCTTTATCTCGCGCTTATTCGCTCTTGAATCAACAATAAACTGGAGTTTATTTTCCGCATCTATCATCAAGGTTGCCTTTTCACTTGGCACGATATGTTTTATTTTCATCTCCATTTCACATCACCCCATGCATGGCAGCAAGCTTTGATATAGAAGATTCTGTCCAGATGGTCAGCCTGCCTGGATGCGTTCCCGGTGCAAGCAGTTCGGCATTCAGCTCCTCCACTGATGATATATCCACACCAGGTAAATTTTTCGCGCCCACCCTTATATCTCTATCCACTGGTGTTTCTTCATCACCGGAAATAACAATCAAAACGCTTTTTCTGGGCTTGTATCTCCTGCCCCTCATCTTTCCTTTTCCTGCCCTTACTTTTCGTTCCTTCGCACGGAGCACATCATCCCACACACCTATGGAATTTAAAGTTTTCTCCACCTCTGAGGTCTTTTCCAGGGTTGCGAGTGCGTCTTCCACTACTATCGGCAGCTCCACAGCATCGCTGAACTTATGCCCCCTTCTTCTTACGAGATCCGTGTCCATGGTAGCTGCAATAGCGGACTTTATCGCTTTCCTTCTTTCTTTTTTGTTTATTTTCCGCTTCAACACTTCTTCAGGTTTTGGTGGGTGTGCTCTTCTTCCACCTACCGTTTGTGGAGCCCGTGCTGCTCTATTGCCGGTTTTTACACGAGGCACTCTTGAGACCCCCCTGCCAACACCCCAGCTCTCTGCCGATGTCTTTCTTCCCGACAATGGATTTGGACCCTTTGGCTGCCGCCGGTTTGATTGCATCGCCAGCACCGCTCTCTTTATCAAGTCTGGTCTATACTCTTCCATAAACACCAGGGGCAATGTTACCTCCCTTACAAAGTTCCCTGATAAGTCCAGCACTTTGGCTTTACTTTTCTTCTCCGCTTCCTCTACCATCTCTCTTTTCTTCTCTTATTCTATATAGTATAAAATATATCTTAAATAAAGCTCTCTTTTAAGAAAAAGGTTTCTTTAATGTCCCTGTTGTGACTCCTTACTTATGTAAATAATCTCCGGGATTTTCGGCTCAGAATGGGTCCTTATCGAGTGAGATATTCTTACAAGCCTCTTTTTCGGTCCCGGAACACTTCCTTTCAGCAAAATATAATCATTTCTTACGATTCCATACTTCAGGAAACCCCCTTCTGGCGTTATCTCTTCCCCATTTTCTCCTATTTTCAGCACTCGCTTATTATACTCTGTTCGCTGTTGATACCCAGTCTGTCCAAGCTGAGGTATTCTCCATCTTACTCGTCGAGGTTTCCAAGCACCAATACAACCCACATGGCGACCTCTCCCGGACCTCCGTGCTTTTGCATTCTGTATCATGACACCCCACCGCTTTACAGGTCCTTGTGTCCCTTTCCCTCTTGTCACCGCGGTGACATCTACAAAATCGCCCTCTTTTAATATGTCTTTCGCTCTTATCTCTTTTCCGAACACTTCTCGTGCATATTCAAGGTCTTTTTCTATATCCCCACTCATCTTTATCTCCATTATTTCGTGCTTCTTCTTTGGCACCCCGCTTACGATTTTGGGTAATGTGGAAATGATCATGCTCAGGCTTAATGCAGACCGGTCCTCCCCTGCCGAACTTTTGATTATATCCGCGATTCTGTTCAGATTGCCGCTATTCTCCGCCTCTGCTCCAGCCAATGCCCATACTTCCGTCACCGGTTTCTTTCCGTAGTGCGTTTTTTTATAAAGACGGAATCCTTCTACCCTTATTGGTGGTGTCTCTATTATCGTTGCGGGAACGGAAATCTCCATCCCCTTCGTTACGCTGTGAGGGGCATTATCAGCCAGGACGAGATGCGTCATTCCCGCTTTATAACCCACAAAACCCTGTATTTTCCTACCTGCAGCTATCTCTTCCCTTTTTATTCTGCATCTCTCACTTCTTGCTCGCTTCCTTGGTGAGAAAGCAAGTGAGCCTCTCCTTGGTCTATGTCGCTTTGACATTTTTACTTTTTATTTTTATCTGTGCTAATTTTTGGTTAAACTTCATTAGAGTTAGAATAATATATATCATCTCCATTTCCTAAAGTTCAAAATTTTTCTTTTACTAATATCTTCTTTTCTTAAAAGGAAAAAAGTTTGCGGAGGTTGCCAAGAGGACAAAGGCGCAGCGTTGAGGTCGCTGTCCCGAAGGGGTTCGGGGGTTCAAATCCCCTCCTCCGCATTCATAAAATGCTGTTTAAAGAAGGGGGTTTATTTAATAAAGAAAAACTAAAATTGATTGGGATTGGATTAATAGCGAAGGAGAAGAAAAGATGAAACAAATTGGAAGCGAAATGGTTTCTGAAGTAGGAGAAGTAAAGACACAGGGGAATGAGGAATTAGAAGCAATACTGGAAAGATCAAGAACAATCATAAGGGTAATTGGATGCGGCGGAAGCGGGACTAATACAATACAGCGGATGACAGAGGAAGGTATTTTTGGCGCTGAGCTTTTTGCTTTGAACACCGACGCACAACATTTGTTGTTTTCAAAAGTGGAGAGAAAGTTATTGATAGGAAAAAAGACAACTCGTGGACTTGGAGCAGGGAGTATCCCGAGATTAGGAGAAGAAGCGGCGAGGGAAAACGAAGATGATATAAAATCAATTATTGAGGGTGCTGATATGGTCTTTGTGACCTGCGGATTGGGCGGCGGCACCGGGACAGGAGCAGCGCCAGTGGTCGCACAAGCAGCGCAGGATGCTGGTGCTCTTACCATTGGTGTAGTGACCTTACCTTTCAGCGCAGAAGGGGAGGTAAGAATAGAGAATACGGATACTGGACTTGAGACACTGCGTGAAAATACCGACACTCTAATCGTGATACCAAATGACAAGTTATTGGATGTAGTTCCAAGGTTGCCATTAAACGATGCGTTTAGAGTCGCCGATGATGTATTGATGCGCGCAGTTAAGGGAATAACGGAGCTGATAACAAAGCCGGGTCTTATAAATCTGGACTTCGCTGATGTGAGAACGGTGATGAAAGATGGGGGAATGGCAATGATGGGATTTGGTGAATCAGATGGTCAGAATAAAGCAATAGACTCGGTAAGAAAGGCGTTAAGCTCTCCTTTACTTGAGGTCGATGTGTCAGAAGCGAAATCAGCACTGGTAAACGTCACTGGTGGAGATGACATGACCGTAGAGGAAGCAGAAGGAGCACTTCAGGAAGTATACCGAATGATGAACTCGGATGCAAGAATAATCTGGGGCGTGCAGCTAAGTCCAGAACTGAAGAACACGATGAGAACCCTGCTCGTTGTTACAGGTGTAAAGTCAGAGCAAATATACGCTCGAAAAGAGCTGAAAAAAGAGAAATACGGTATCGAGATAGTGCGTTAGGCAATCTATCTAATGTAATCCAAATGAGGCTGGAAGACATATCTAAAAGGTTAAAGGAATACGTGAGAATACTGAAATTGGCGAAGAGACCGAAAAGGGAGGAGTTTTTTAAGATTTCTAAAATCGCAGGTGCTGCGATGGCACTAATTGGCATCATTGGTTTTTCTATCTATCTTTTGATGTCGGTTTTACCAAAGGCGGTTTGACTATGGTTACAAATACAATATACGCGGTAAAAACAACGGTAAATCAGGAACAAGCAGTTGCAAATCTTATAGAGACCGCACTAAAAGAGAGAGAGGAAACTGAGCATGGAGTAAAAGCGATTTTGGTGCCTGAGGAGCTGAAGGGATATGTGCTGATAGAAGCTTCCTTTTCTGAGGCAATAGAACGAATAATTCAAAATATCCCTCATGCACGGGGGTTGATTAAGGGGGATATACAATTAGAGGAGGTAGAACACTTCCTCGTGCCTAAACCCTCAGTAACGGGGATAGAAGAAGGCAGCATAATAGAAATAGTTGCTGGACCGTTCAAAGGTGAGCGTGCAAGGGTGAAGAAAGTTGACGAGACGCATGAAGAGCTTACCATTGAACTATTTGAAGCGATGGTCCCGATACCGATCACGGTTAGGGGGGATAGTGTAAGGGTGTTGAGCAAAGAGGAGAAGGAATGAAAGACGATAATGTTTGTATTTTAATTCCGACATTGGAAGAGGAAGAAACAATAGGTATGGTTATAAGGGGGTTTAAAAGCGAAGGATTTGAAAATGTTTTTGTCATTGATGGAAATAGTGCTGATTCGACGAGGGAGATAGCAAGGAGAGAAGGGGCGAGGGTGGTGGTTCAGCAAGGAAGGGGGAAGGGTGCGGCGGTTAAGCAGGCTTTTGCACGCATAGAAGATGAGATAATTGTGATCATTGACGGTGACGGGACTTATTCACCTTCGGAAGTGAGAAAATTGCTTGACCCGATAGTCAAAGGCGAGGCAGAGCATGTTATAGGCAACCGATTTGCATACGGAGGTGCATTTGCAAAACTACACAGACTTGGAAACTGGGTGTTGAACAAGATTTTTGGCTTCGGCTACGGCATAAGATTGAATGATATATTATCAGGCTATCGTGCACTTACGAGGGATGCAGTGAAAAAGATGAATCTAGAAGTGGAAGGATTTGAAATAGAAGCAGAAATGGCAATAGAATCAGTAAAAAAAGGGATCAAGATAAAAGAAGTTCCCATAAGATATGAAAAGAGAAAAGGGAAATCAAAACTCAATTTTGTCCGCGATGGCTCAAAAATAGCTTATACGCTATATGTGCTTGCAAGAACACATAACCCTATTTTTTATTTCGGCATCATTGGCTTCTTATTTATAGCCGTCGGCTTCCTATCGGGCATTTATGTTGTGCTGGAGTGGTTCAAGGGGATAACACACGTGCCTCTTGCCGTGCTTACATCTTTATTGATTGTTTCAGGCGTGCAGTTCCTCATATTTGGATTATTTGGCGATTTGGTGGTGACATTGCAAAAAGAAGTGATCGAAGTATTGAGGGGAAAGGGTGAAGGAAAGAGGTGAAGAAGGAAGAGAAGGAATTGAAGCATGCAATAGCACAGGATTATGAAACTGGAGAGGTTCTCATGCTTGCGCACATGGATGAGGAAGCGCTGAGGCTGAGCATAGAGACAGGGAAGGCGCACTATTGGAGCAGGAGCAGGGGTAAATTATGGAAGAAGGGTGAGGTTTCAGGTAATGAGCAGATAATAAAAGATATTCTTATCGATTGCGATGAAGATGCAATACTATTGAAGGTGAAGCAAATAGGTGGCGCATGTCATACCGGATACCGGTCTTGCTTTTACCGCAGGATAAATGGGGAGATAGTGAGTGAAAAGGTGTTTGACCCCAAGGAGAAATATGGTAAGAAATGAGAGTAAATGAGCGACTTAGCGATTTAGATAATCGAGAAATTACTATTTTTTTCGTTTTGTGATAGATACCTTTTTATATACACATAACCTATGTTCAATATGGTGATGCAAAGTGCCAGAAGACAACGTGATATATATCGGAAACAAGCCTGTGATGAGTTATGTCCTGGCGGTAGTGACACAGTTCAACAACGGTTTTGACGATGTGGTAATAAAAGCGAGAGGAAGAGCGATCTCAAGAGCTGTGGATACCGCAGAAGTGGTGAAGAACAAGTTCTTGCCAAACGTGGAAATAAAGGACATACAAATAGGGACAGAAGCGATAGAGGGAGAAGGAGGAGATAAGGCAAACGTATCCTCGATGGAAATAACAATGAAGACGAAGGCGTGAAAGGAGAGAAAGCGAGACAACCAAGAAAAAGCAAGACTTTTTCTCCTGTTTTTATTTTTCCCTTTTTCTTTTCATTTTTTATTTTTTAGCGATTTTTTATTTATAGTGATGTTTACGAAAAGGCATATTATTTCGACACGTGAGTTCTCAAAGGAAGAGATAGATTATGTTTTAAGCAGGGCAGAGGAGTTGGAGGTATATGCACGGGCACAGATGCCGGGTGAAAGAGGGAAGAAAAGCGATTTATTGGAAGGAAAAATACTCGCAAATCTCTTTTACGAACCAAGCACCCGGACAAGGTTCTCTTTTGAAACTGCGATGAAGAGATTGGGTGGCGAGGTGATAAACCTGTCTTCAACAGAAGCAAGTTCAGTGGCAAAGGGTGAAAATTTAGCGGATACAATAAGGATTGTGTCAGGGTATTGTGACGTGATTGCGCTCAGACATCCACAGGAAGGGGCATCGAGGATGGCTGCTTCTTTCTCTTCTGTCCCGATAATAAATGCAGGCGATGGTGCAGGGCAGCATCCCACACAGACCCTGCTTGATCTGTACACAATAAAAAGAGAAGGACTGCTCAATGACCTTAGGATTGCTCTGATAGGGGATTTAAAATACGGACGGACAGTGCATTCCTTAGCTTATGCGCTATCTTTATACGGTGCAACGCTTTTTTTTGTATCGCCAGAAGGATTAAGGATGCCGGAGGAGATAAAGATGGATCTGAAGGAAGCAGGAGCCGAAGTTTTTGAATCCTTAGATATAAAGGAAGTGATAAAAGAAGTGAACGTTCTATACGTAACAAGGATACAAAAGGAGAGGTTTCCTGACCCTGCTGAATACAACAAAGTTGCTGGCACTTATCGTATAAACACTGAACTTATAAAGGAGAATGAGGATGTAATAATCATGCACCCACTTCCAAAAGTAGATGAAATAGATGCAGAAGTAGATGGGACGAAAAATGCGAAGTATTTCCTTCAAGCATTTTATGGTGTTCCTGTGAGAATGGCTGTTCTTTCTATACTGTTAGGAATAGGATAAGCATGCAAGAAGAGATAGAAGGTGTTATGAATGCGGCGAGGAAACATCACGAACTTTTCGAAAATGCTCTGCCACTCATAGCGAGCGAGAACATTACAAGCAATACAGTAAGAAGACTCCTCGCTTCGGACTTGTCGCATAGATATGCAGAAGGCGACATTGGGAACAGGTTTTACCAGGGATGCGAATACATAGATGAGATAGAGAAGCTCACGATGCGGTATGCGAAGGAGCTTTTCGAGGCTGAGCATGTGAATGTAAAGCCCACCTCAGGTGTAAATGCGAATATTGCAGCTCTTTTTGCGCTTACTTCTCCGGGCGACGGAATAATGGCGCTGTCCGTATCTGATGGAGGTCATATAAGCCATTCGAGGTTTTCTGTACCTTCGATACGAGATTTGAAATTAAAGAATCTTCCTTTTGATCCGAAAGAGATGAATATAGATCCAGACAGGATGGAGAAGGAGATAAAGGAAAATAAGCCAAAGCTAATATTACTCGGCGGCAGTCTATTTCTCTTCCCACATCCTATTTTGGGAGCTAGAAAGGCTGCGGATGAGGTGGATGCGGAGATAGTGTACGATGCCTCTCATGTACTGGGTCTCATTGCAGGTAAGAAATTTCAAGACCCGCTGAGGGAAGGAGCCGATGTTGTCACAAGCAGCACGCATAAAACCTTTCCAGGTCCTCAAGGTGCGATAATACTGTGCAGAAATAACTTAAGGGACGAAATAGATAAAGCGGTTTTCCCGGGGACGGTGAGC
Source organism: Methanosarcinales archaeon (assembly GCA_003661125.1). Lineage (GTDB taxonomy): Archaea > Halobacteriota > Syntropharchaeia > Alkanophagales > Methanospirareceae > QMVO01. The sequence goes on along the minus strand of QMVO01000022.1, from coordinate 817 downwards.
AACCATCATCTGCATCATGTTGCCGGGTTGGCAGTTACATTAGTAGAGATGAAACATTTTGGCGCAGAGTATGCATCGCAGATACTGTCAAATGCAAAAGCATTGGCGCAGAGTTTATACGAGGAAAATTTCGATGTTTTATGCGAGCATAAGGGTTTCACTGAATCGCATCAAATCGTAGTTGACGTTCGTGGCTATGGAGGTGGAGATGCGGTTGCAAAGAAATTGGAAAAGGCGAATATAATAACAAATAAGAATATGTTGCCTTTCGATAAAACTCCTGAAGCGCCATCCGGTATCAGGCTGGGCGTGCAGGAGCTCACTCGGATAGGAATGAAGGAATCAGAAATGAGAGAAATAGCATCTTTTATGAAAAGGGTGGTGATGGGGGAGGAGGATGAGAATAGGGTAAAGGAAGAGGTCATAGAGTTAAGGAAGGGTTTTCAGCATGTGCAATATTGCTTTGATGGTGAAGATGCGTATAAATTTCCTGAGGCTTTTTCTTTCTAAGTAAAAAGGCAATAAATAAAACAAGAAAAATTATGAAACCCAAACAGACAAAAGTATCTCAATATCTTTTGTAGGCCCGAGTATTGAAGGAGGCGGGACTGGTAAAAAACCCGGGAAAGAAGAAAAAAGGAAGGAGCAAATACATGAAATATCCGGATTATATCCTGACAAAACTGGGTAAAAGAAACTGCAGTTCAGCGATGAACAGGAAATAGATGTCAAGATTATGGATTTTAACGTAGCTTATGAAAAATATTCGCAATTGATATCAAACAATCCTGAGATTAACGAGGAAAACATTAAGTAT
>QMVO01000021.1 GCA_003661125.1 Methanosarcinales archaeon | reverse complement strand
GGAGAAAGGCGTGATAAAATTTCTGTTCTCACTAAAGAGCAAAAGGAGATTATCGAAAAGTTGGGGTTTGCGGATAGGCTTTTCGGGTTGTAGCCTATACAACTCTGAAAGTCAGGTTATAAAGCCCTCTTCATTCATCTCAATATCACATTCAAAAGAATTGCTAATGTAATATAGTGACTTATCTTTAGAGAGACAATGAAACTCCATGAAAAGCTTTTTGTAAATCTCTGTTCGAGGGGAACTTTCTAAAATAGAAATAAGTTTAACGCCTTCTCTCTCGGATATAGTGCGCATCTCAAAACCATGGTCCAATTTTACATTTAAAATAGACGAATCGGTATTCGTTAAAAGACCCATAAAGTGAATTTTCTTTTTAGACATTTCCCTTCCTTATCATCATTTTTCATCTGAATCTTTTTGGCGATTTAATACGCCGCCTTTGTCCACGATTTCACTTAACGTCTTATATCCGAACTTAGTTCGCATATCCCTCCAATTTGGCGATATATCAGAACATGGTTCGCATATACCTCCCTCTGGTCGAACTTCTCCATCTTCAAGCATCCTCCCCCGCCCCTTATCTGTAAGTTATCCAATGGACTTTTAATCTTACCTATATCCTTGTTACTTACATGCGTATATATTTCTGTTGTCTTGACAGCTCTTATGTCTCATCAATTCCTGGACATACCGCAGGTCTGTCCTGCTTTCCAAGAGATGAGTAGCAAAGCTATGACGCAATATATGGACTGTTAATCCAACCTCGCCCTCCATACCACAACCATCAACACGAATAAAAGGATTGCATACCCAAGGAACAGCAACCTTGCACCGAATATATCTGAGAGTGGACCACAAACAAGTGGAACACCTCCGAGACCTGCGTAAAACACCGTGTAATAGATACCCATTATTCTCCCTTCCTGTTCCCTTTCACCTTCTCCCGCCGCTTTCGACGCCGACGTTAACGTGCCAAGCGAAATGGCACCAAGACCCGCACCAAGAAAAACGCTCATTATAATGAGTTCCGAGAGGCTTGCTGCCACGTATAGCACAAGGAAGCCGCAGGCACACAAGAACAATCCAGCAATCGAGAGAACAATCTCTCCAATGTACTTCATCAGTCTGTTAAATCCGGTTTGCAGTATTACGAACACCGCAAACATCGCTGAGAGGATTGCCCCAATAATACCCGTTGCGTGAATTGCTATTCCTGTGGTTGGAAATTCAATATCTGGAAGTTCGAGATATTCAATAGCAAAAGGAGAGAACAGAGCACCCATTATGGCTGCAACTCCTATTCCAAAAAATATCATCACACAAGAAAGCGTCAGTGTTTTCCTTCCTCTCTCACTTAACGACAATCCTTTTCCTTTTCTCTTCGACCTTACTTTCGGCTCTTGAACAAAGACCAGCACCAGTATCACGCTTAGAAGTGCAAAGGCAACACAAAGAAAAAACGGCATGGATATGCCATAAACATCATACAGAACGCCACCGGAGATCGGACCCAGCGCTAAACCCGCTCCTAAACCGATATTATAAATGCTTATTGCATGCCCACGCTTCTCATTACTCGTAACCTCGGAGAGCAATGCCGTGACCGCGGGGAAGAACAAGCCTGCTCCCGCTCCTTGTAATGCTCTTACAAATATCCAGTCGTAAAGGTAGTTTGAGAAAGGGAAAAGAGCCGAAGCGATAGCATAAAGTAAAAGCCCGGATATAATCGAAGGTTTCCTTCCGAATTTATCTGACATAATACCACCGGGGACACTAAGAGGTGTGCTGACAATGGTAAAAGCGGAGAAAATCAAAGCAGAAACAGAGGACGGTGCTCCAGATGCTTCTACCCACTCACCAAGCAGCGGTGCAATCACGGTAACACCGAATTGTGTGCTGAAAACACAGATTGCTGCGATTATTACCACTTTTGTGAGCTGGTTGGGCATAGTATAATAATTAACTAACACCGAGTTTTTTAAAAGGAAAAAGTCTTTTGTAAAAAGTGTTGCGAGGTGAAGGAGATGAACGTATCGAAATATGCTTATGTATATACGAGGATAAGAGCGAGGATGAGCGATCTTCTGAACGAGAGGAGATTACGAGAACTTGTAGAAACTCGGAAGGAAGATTTTTTGACTTCGTTGATGGATACTGGATATAAAGAGGTATTAACAAAAGCGGCTGTAACAGAAGTAAACGCGCGAAAAATCGAGAAAGCGTTGAAAGAAGAGCTAATAGACCAGTATTTAATGGTAATAAGATCAACAGAAGGTGCAATAAGAGACGTTTTTGAGGTATTTCTTAGACGCCTGGAGGTAAAAAATCTGAAAGCTGCTATCCGAGCTAAAGCTGCGGGGTTCATAGGAACCGGAGGAGAAACTCCCGCCATGTTTTTCCAGGTTGAAGATTTCTTCAAGCGTAGAATAAGTAGATTTGCCGAGGCAGACTCGATAGAAAGCGCAATAAAACAGTTAGAAACTCCTTATAGGGAGGTCTTAGAGGAAGTATTGCCTGAATATGAAAAAAGCAAGCGTGTGTTAATCCTCGAAAACGCACTTGATGAGGAAATCGCGCGCGATCTATTGAATAGGATAGAGCGGTTAGGTAGAGGGGATAAGGAAATAGTAAGAAAAATTATTGGAACAGAGTTTGACATCGTGAATCTCATGACTTTCCTGCGGTGCAAATCAGAGGGGATAACGGAGGAGGAGATGAGAAAATATTTCTTACCATACGCTTATGATATTGATTTCCATGTCGATGCGATGAAGGATTCGATTTCCGCGGAGAACGTGAGCAGCGCTATCCAGTTGATGCCTGCTTCTGTTTATAAGGAAGTGTTAACCGGTGCTTTACCAGCTTACGAAGCGGATAAATCACTTATTCCTTTTGAGCTTGCATTATCACAATATTTTTTGATAACGATAAAAAGCATACTGAGAGGTTATCCTATCAATATAGGCACGGCAATAGCCTTTCTTTACCTTAAAGATATAGAAATAAGAAATCTTTGCTCTATTGCGGTCTGCAAGGAGAACGGAATACCGGCGGAAGAGACGATGAAGATGGTTTATGATTCAGGATTTCGAGTTTAGAATTTATATAGATAAGATAAACAAAATAAATATGGTAGGACGGGGAAAAGGTATAGAAATGGGAATAGAAAGAAGGATAATAAGGACGACATGGAGATATGATGGCTGCTTAGAGCCGCTATACGAAATGGAAGATAAGGAAGACGAGATATCGGTTACCTTTGACCTACCGCGGGTAAGGAAAGAAAACGTGGAGATAAACACAACGGAAAACACAGTGGAGGTAATAGCGAGGATGAGCGACGCGGTCTGCTGGGAGCGATGGGGTGGTATCCAGAAGAGATTAACTTTTCAGGCTTTCAGGAAACAAATAAGGTTGCCAGAGCCAATAGACCCGGAAAGAACATCTGCTTCGTTTAAAAACGGTGTGCTCAGGATAAATTTGCCTAAGGTGAGAAGGAAGGTGATGATAAACATCGAGTAACCATACCTCTTACTCCACCACGTCAAGGGAAAAGCCCAACCACTTAGCTGAACGTGTGAGCATGCCACTTGACACAACGTCAACGCCTGTGGATGCAAAATCTTTTAGATTATCTATGGTTATCTCTCCTGAAGCCTCTAAAATCAACTTATCACGAAGACCCTTCTCGTTCAGCAACCTCACACTCTCCTTTACTTCCGCTGCGGTCATGTTATCAAGCATGATAATATCTACCCCAGATACCGCAGCCATGAGTGCATCCTCTTTACTTTCAACCTCGACTTCGATTTTTTTGGTAAAACTTGCCTTCTCTTTTGCCTTTTTTATCGCACTCTCCAGTCCCATCAACTTTATGTAATTGTCTTTTATTATCACTGCGCCGTAAAGCCCGAATCTATGCGGGTCGCCACCTCCAATAGCTATCGCTTTTTTCTCGTATTTCCTGAAGCCAGGCGTTGTTTTCCTCGTCCCAGCTACTTTTACATGCTCATTTACCTTTCTCGCTTCTTTTACAAACTTATTCGTTATAGTGGCTATACCACTCATCTTGCCCAGGAAATTGAGCACCAGTCTTTCTGCCTTCAATATTTTCGCACCTGCTCCCGTCACAACCAAAATAGAATCACCACTTTTTATTCGAGCTCCATCCTCAAATTCAGTAGAATATTGGACCGACAAATAGTCAAATATCTGCTTCGCTTCGTCTAAACCCGCAAGGATACCTTCTTCTTTCACTGTTATCACCGCTTTACAATTCGTGTATGGCACTATCTCCTCGTAATCCTCATGCCCAATATCCTCTTCCAGAAAACTTTCTATCTCTTTCAGCAGCATCTGAATTTTGTAATGTACAAGATATTTTATATTCTTTTAGCAAAACTTTTCTTAAATAGTGGTTCTTGTTTTTAGTAATGCTTTTGCAAGCAAAAAGTTTTATGGCAAAGATAAGAGCGGGTGTGGTTGGTTGCGGAGCAATCGGAAGTGAGATATGCAAGGCAATAGACAGTGAGTTGAGCTCAGGAATGGAACTGAAACTTTTGATAGACAAACATCCGGAGAATATAGAAAGGCTGTGTAAAAGCCTGAAGAATAAGCCAGATATGATAAAATCAGATAGCACGAAGCTGGATGAAATTTTAGCCGAGGTTGATCTGATAATAGAATGCGCATCGCAGGCTGCGGTTCGTGAGTTTGTGATTCCCGCCGTAAAAAAGGGTAAGGATGTGATGATATTAAGCGTTGGTGCGCTATTGTGTGAGCCAGGTCTTTTTGAAGAACTCGAGAGGATATCAGAGGAAAAGGGATGTAAGGTATATATCCCTTCCGGCGCTGTGGCAGGGATAGATGGATTGAAATCCGGTGCTGTGGGCGGAATACATTTAGTAGAGTTAACGACAAGAAAGCCGCCTTCAGGATTTGAAGGGAATGAGTATGTAAAGGAAAAGGGGATAGATTTGCCTTCGATAGAAAAGGAGAAAACGCTATTCACCGGATCTGCGAAGGAAGCAGTGAAATTCTTTCCAGAGAATGTGAATGTAGCTGCTTCTTTAAGTCTCGCGGGTATAGGTCCTGAGGCTACGCGCGTGAAGATAGTTGCTGACCCATCCGCGGCGGAGAATGTGCATGAGATTAAGGTGCGTGGTGAATTTGGCAAATTATTCGTGCGCGTAGAGAACGTTCCTTCGATTGCAAATCCAAAGACGAGCTATTTAGCTGCTCTTTCGGCGATTGCGACTCTGAAGAGTATTTCTTATCCGATAAGGGTCGGGACTTAATTAAAAGGATCAGAGTATTATCGGAACGATGAACGCAGCAATTACTCCAATGATAATCAGCGGTAGGAGAATGGCAAGGATTACTGCGAGGATTGATCTCCCGGGAGATAGCTCGTGGAGTTCCATTAAGCCAGTGATTACCAGGAGGAGAGACCATATCGGTGCGATGATGACGTTGGGTCCGGGAACCCAGCCCAATATTAAGCACGGCGTTGCGCCATAAGTAATCGCTTTTGTTGTCTGCTTTAACCCTTTTCTGCCACCAAACAGGTACACCCAGATGTGGAGCCAAACAGCGATATAAAGGGCGGCGATTATCCCCGCGGCGATTATGCCCACAAACGCCCCAGCACCGAGCAGTGGTGCAATTTTACCGAGTTCAGGTAATCCAGGCATTAACGTGAGTTCAGACAAAGCAAGCATTGATGCCATCGCGGTAGCCACAATTGACACCGCGAGGGCGAGAATCAGTGCGAGAATCGCCAGCAAAAGGACGTAATACTTGAAGGCTTCGGTGAGTGTGTCGTCCTTAGATGCGGCGAATTCTTTTGACGGATTGAACGAGAATCCGCGGATTCTTTCGAGAATCTTCATTTGTATCATCATTTTTAAATTTTGCTATATAAAGTTTTCTAATTTTTCCTGTGGCGCAAAAAATCGAAAACTTTATATACCCTCTTTGCATAGTGGTGAATATATCCAAGTATAAATAAAACAAATGAAATTTACGGATATAATAATTAGGAGGGGTGAGTATGGAAAGAGGTGAGAAGGTCATCATTGCGCTGGTCATAGTGGTTTTCATCGGGGTTCTCGTCGGTGCTGCGGGTGTGATGCCGGTGATGATGGAAGAGATGGAAAAACCAGAGAATTGCGCAAAGAACTGTCATGAAATGGAGCCATTTTACATCTCTCTCGAAGGGTCAGTGCATAAAGGCATAGATTGCCACGATTGCCATAAACCACATGAGCCGAAAATGTTGGAGATGGTTATGGTTATGGGGCACGCGCTTCACCACACAGCGGGAATGATTGAAGGAAAGAGTTTCGAGGAAATGGCAGAGGAAATCGAAGAGAAACCGCCTGCATCGCCAAAGACGGAGGTGTGTGAGGAATGTCACAATGGTACGAAAGCCAAAGTTGCGTTAAAGGAAATTTCAGACCCCACTATCTCGTGTTTTAAATGCCATCGCACAATCGATCACGCGACACATAAGGTTGGTGAGTACCGAGCCTACGAGAGTCCTGATTATAGTGGATACGAGTGTGTGGCATGCCACAACGACCATGATGTAGATGTAAAGGAAGAAACGTGTACCATTTGTCATCCTCCAGAGAAACATTCATAAACCATAAATAAGCAAACCAAATCTTTTTGCTTGGCAAAGAAAAGGTTTACTTATTATGTTATGGAGGATGGCTAATTTTTAATTTCGCGAGTTCTCCGAGTAATAATACAGTCATCCCGATTCCCAGTAATAATATTCCGAACCAAACAAGCCATATCAGAGCTACTCTCTTCACGACGATAATTGCATCTTCTGGCTGCACTTCCTGCCCCATAAGCGCGTAAAACATAGAATTAAAACTGGATTTTGTTTGGTGCATGGAAATATACACGTCACCCGTAGGAGCGGAAATGATCAAAGGTTCGGACACCACGCCATGATTTGCGTAGTAATACATCCATAAGGATTCATGGTGAACCTCGCCACTTTCTTCGATTGCAATATCCATTTTTAGTGCTGAGCGTTCAGGTCCTACAAAGGAATGCTGAGGGTAGTAAACGCTTCCGCTACCGGGATACAAAGTGAAATTATTCACCGCAATTTGTATCCCTAAAGCGTCAATAACGGATCCAGGTTCGGCAACGATGTTTCCACTCTCTGTTTCCGCAGCAGAACTGAAAAGAACGCCTATTAAGATAATTATAACAGCAAGATGCACGATGGTCTTGCTCCACAATCGTGAATTCTTTGACAATAATCGAGCGAAATTATATGCAATGGCAATTCCTGTCACAAGTAGTAGCGGAAGTCCGAGGTTTGCAAGCCAATTTGGTGTCGGTTGCCCGAAAGTCGCCAAAACAGCTCCGATACCCAGCACTACTGCGATTAACAGGGCATATCGCTTTATCTTCAAACCAATATTGCAACCGGCTAAAGCGGCTACGAAGGCGAGCATGAAAGGGTAGCACCATTTGTTATAGAAATCAGGATTCGTAGTCATGGGGTTCTCTCTGAAAAGACCTCCTATTATTGGCGCCGCGTCTCCGAGGAAGCATATAATCAACAAAGACATCAACGACCAGTAGGCAGCGAAAATAGCGACGGAATAAAGAGATGATGTGTCCGGATCAAAATTATAAAGTGGTTTATTCGCCCTTCGCGTTAGATAGAAGAAGAAAAGAACAACACAAAAAGCAAATCCCATGAGCACGGGTCCAACAGGCGATTTCCCAAAGGCATGTACTGACTCCAATAATCCTCCCCGCGTGAGGGCGGTGGAGAAGATAATCATAAAAAAGGTAATCAAGAGCGTGAGCTCTTTTCCCAGGTCTTTGCTCCTCGCGGGCAAGTGAAAATATGCGGTGAGTGCTAACCAGGGGAGTAATGAAGCCGTCTCTACCGGGTCCCATGCCCAGTATCCCCCCCAACCCAGCACTTCGTAAGACCACCAGCCACCAAGTGCGATTCCGAGAGCTAAAAACAGCCATGCCGCGTAAAGGGAACGTTTTAAAGCTTCTCTTAATTCTTGCCTTTCACTCCCACCTGTTATCATACCCGACAGGGTAAGTGCGAATGCGAAGAAGACAAATACGTAACCTAAGAAAACAACGGGGGGGTGAATGAGGACCCAAAATGTTTGCAGCAGTGGATTTAGCCCCGCACCATCCGGCGGAGTCACGGGCAAAAGCTCGAAAGGACTCTTCACCAGGGTGACGAGAAGGAGTGCGATGAGAAAAATGTCCATGATTTTATATGCAGTGGTACGAAACTCGTTTTCCTTTCCTGATCCTTTAACCCGGTACGCAAAATACAGGAGGGTAAAGAGAAAAGTCACAAAAAGCATTGACCCGCTGCTGCCTATCCACGGGTCGCCGAGCTTATACCAGATGGCTAAGCTCGATGAACTGTATGCATAAACCTCACCTATCCGGAAGTTATTGCTCAGGAAAGCGAGTGTGAGCCGGAGATAAGAGGCTATTATTAGCACGGAAGCTATGGAAGAAATGAAAAAAGCGAGTTCGCCGAATTTCTTCTTTTCTTTTGTCATTAACAACAGGATAAAATCAAAGAGGAGAAGAACGCAGGCAAAGATTAAGAAGATTTCCCCGGTTTCCATTTTTTACTCCCATGAGATAACTTTTACATCCCTTGCCAATGTGTCAGCTTTCTCATCCACCACCTTTACAATCACCTTTACCATATCTCCTTGTGTCGGTGTGGCACTTTTGGAGAAGCCGATAACAAAGTCGTATGTGCCATTCCCATGATAATCCTCAGCAGCCCAATAGCTGATTTTTGTATTGTTCACAATAGCAAGCGCATCCACGCTCGGAAAACCCGCGGCAGAACTACCCCTTGGGCTCTTCAAAGGATTCACCGCATCCTGTTCCACGGTGACAATTTTTACTGTCGGTCTATCTTCTGTTACTGTCACCTCAGCCTTTACTTTTATTATTGGTACTTCTTCCATCTTTATAATCGAAATCGTAATCAGACCCACGAAGATTAGAATGGTGATAACTAAAAAAACAATCCCCTTTTTCATCGCTCTTTCTACGTTCCCCCTCCTTTTTGTTTAAATATGAACTTTATTAGTGCTTTTAATATATTAGAAATAGTGGGATAAGTCATTTCCTTTTTTTTCTTCGGTACGCCTTCTATCAGTTGATACCCCTCCTCCTTATATTCTATTCCAAACGGACCATGACAAATGACGCACATCGCACCGGTTTTGTCGCCGTGTACGGTATGAGGATTTCCATTATGACAGGAATCGCATTCTTCGCTTTCCGGTACTGCTATCTCCTCTCTCTTACCGTGGCAGTCATGGCAATCGGTGTCCAGATGTATTTTGTGATACTCATCACAGGGAATTTCCCGGGTGAAATTTGCTATTCCGGTTCCCATGTGACAATCAATACATACTTTTATGCCATGTGCGTTCTTCCTAATCTTATTCATGTCTATCTCCCCTGCGGAGGTATATGCTTCTCGATGACAGTTGCAAGACCCAAGCTTTGCGAGCAACTGTTTGTCTGAGAGAAGCGACACATGGCACTGTCCACACTCGGGTGCGGGATGCCACGAGCCTATGAATCCTTTGGGATTTGGCGGAATCACCTCGCTGGCTTTATCATCCACGCCTATGCTTACGGATACGGCTCCGATAAAGATTACCAGGGCAAGCAAGGCGAAAAATTTGATTTTCATCTCTTGTCTCTTGGTATTACTGCTTTTATTAGAAATAAAATGTTTCGCTTTTTTATTAGTTAGAATTAGAACATTATTAAGTAAAACAAATGAAATAGCATAAGAGAGAAGAAATGAGAGGACGAGAAAGAAGCGCACTGGTAATTTTGGTGATATTGATGTTATTCTGCTTTTCTTCGGCTGATATTACAAGCGCGGAGAAGGCGGTGATAGTCTCTGATGTTAATGGTTTGTACAATTATGTGCCCGCGGACAATCATGTCGCGCACGGTAGCACACTCAAAGTGTACACAGAAATGAGCGGCGTAAATTACAAAGGATTTGTCTTCGTTGATTTCGTTTTTATCATAGAAGACCCCAGGGGGCACGTGGTTTCTTTGGATCGTGTGGATGTGAGACACAGGAGTTACGATGACACTGTGTATGTGGAGTACACAAAGGAAATTCCCTCTTGGTGGCTGCACGGAAAATATGATCTCGATATATATGCGTACAATCGCCTCAACAAGGCGAGGATAAATGAATTAGAACGAAAGGTGAAGGTGACAAACACCCTCGAGGAGTTGTTGGATAGTGATAACGAAGATGATTTTGAAGACATGGAAGATTTCTTTGAAGACGCGTGTGATGGAGACGAGGATGATTTGGAGGACTTAGGAGTAATAAGATCCTTTGCTGATTCAAGATGGAGCAGAGAAGTAACACACATAAGTTTTTTCGTATGCCGGGAAGAAGAGATAAAACCTCAGGAAGTAGAGGAAAGAAAAGAGCCCGTTTTCTCGGTCACCGATGTAGAAATAGATAAATTTAAGGTTAAGCCCAATGAAACCGTCTCAATAGCAGTGACCGTGAAGAACAAGGGGATAAGAGGAACAAAAAAGGTTACGTTAGTAATAAACGGAGAGAAGGAAGGCGAAGAGTCGGTTACCCTGGACTATTTTGCATCAAAGACAATTCTTTTTACTGTAACGAAGGACCTGCCTGGTACATATAAAGTCACCATTCCCGGCACAGATATAGTGAAATTATTTTTCGTTGAAGAAAGCCACGGAGGAGAAGAAGGAACCGGGAATTCCACATCCTTTTTATATTCAGAACCAGAGGTTCCTAAAGGAGACTCTGGTTTACCGATTCAGGTTTTTGGTATTATCGGCATTCTGGTTATAATAATAACAATAACTTTACGACATTTCTGCCTTCGTTCCAAACAATTCTGTAGGTATAGCCGTTTCTACCATTAGTTGTGTAGCGATGGGGGAGGAGGGGAAGGGAAAGAGATAAAGGCTGCTTACTTCAGCCCGTGTATCTCTGATATTTCCCCAACATGGCAAACTGTGCAGTCCTTACCCCTGTTCAGGTGTATCTCCACGAGACGCCCTTCGCTTGGCTCAAGCGGGTTAGGTGTTCCATGACATTGCTCACAGGTTGTGCCTCCGGGCCCTTTTTGAGGAATCGTGGGTATCTTGCCGTGACATGCCACACACCCCACCTCAGGAGGATGGACGGTATGCACGGTGGCATTTGCTACACCATGACAGCCCCAGTAGTCAAAGCAACCCGGTCTTCCATTCACCAGCAATCCACCTTTTACATGAGCCTTCAAATTGGCAGTATGCTCTTTTTGGTGGCACATGTCACAACTTACTGTCGCTGCGACCGCAGGTGATGGCGCAGGCGTTATTGCAGGCGCAGGTGCAGGCGTTATCTTGGGAGTGGGCGTTATCTCTGGTGTCGGCGTCACCTCAGGGGCAGGTTTCTCCACACAGCCTGCTATTACCCCTATTACTACTACCGCAGCTATAACTGCGACAACAAATTTTTTATCCATTTTTCCATCGTATTTGTATAGCTACGTATCTCTATAAAAGGTTTTCGCTTTTTATTTTTACTTTACTCTATCGAAGTTTAATTTTAATGTATTTGCCGAGGTCGAGAGAGAAAGGCAGCGTCCCTTTTGTCTCATATACCGCCCAAGAGAAGTATAAAAAGGCGTATAAAGCGAGGATAGCATAAAAAAGGGCAATCACATTGTTTATCTCAAGGAAGGCATCGAGAATCATAAAGCCGACGGGAACAAGAAGGATCGGGACAAAGACCATTGCCCATGCGGCGGTGTTATTAAAGAGTTTGAATTCAGATGATATGAGCACCCACCAGAGGATATAAAAAAGGAGTGTGGCGAAATGAACGGCTCCGAGTGATGTGGCTATCATGAACATAAAACCAGACATCGTGACTATGGTTAAAAAGATAGTTTTTATGACAAAACTCATAGAAGTTCCAGGTGCGACCATTCGTTCCACTTCCGGGCTTTTTTCTGCTTTCACATGCTCATCTATAACCGTTTGAACCTTGCGGTCAATTCTATTCAGGCGCCCCTCTAAATCCTCCATTTCGGCACTCGCCTCGGCTACTTTTCTCAGCACCGGTTCCAATCGCGTATATATTCCCTTGTCAAACGCGGAACTCACCAAACTTTCGTAGTAGACGGATTTCTTGTATATGCGAATGGAAAAGAGACCAAGGGAGATGCCAATAGCGAGGAAGATTAAATCGATTACGATGCCGTACCAATCGGATGTTAAAATTAGGTCAATCAAGAAAGAAAAAAAGGAATAGCCGATTAGAATTATGGCTATGGTCAAAGCAATAGCCAAGCCTATTTTTTCCGAGACGGGCATAGCAATCCGGGTCTGTGGTGTGTTTGTCATTTTATGTTTTATTTTTGTACTTTGGTTTTGTTGGTGGTAAGGGCACTTCTGGTACAGTACCATTTTCATGGTATTCCCTACACGACGGCATCGTGCCGTTTACACTTGCATTTATGTAACAGGTTAGATTATAGCAAGGATCATTTCCTCTGTCCAAATTCTGATGCACAGCACTTAAGCTCGATAACTCAATATCATGACACTTCCAACAGGGGGTTCTGTCCCATTCATCTGGTGATGCTTTTATACCGCGCAGATCTTGCATGTTATACCAGGTGTGCTGACCACCGATTAATGAGATGGTGCTCGGCATGGCGACCGTAATTGCAGACAGAAGGGCAAAAAACAAAAGCAGCTTCTTTAAGGTGGTATCTTTCATCTCTTCTTCACCTCCTTTACTGTCAATATCACATAACCCATGATTGCCAAAATGCAGACCGCATACCCATACACACGCAGCGTCAAAAAGATGTTCTTAGCGAAAGTATATTCCGAGCCATATTTAGGGTTGTAGCGC
>QMVO01000020.1 GCA_003661125.1 Methanosarcinales archaeon | reverse complement strand
GATCTTGGGAGGAAGTTGAAGTGAATCGTATAAGGGTACGTGAGTTTGGTGTTAAGGTGGGTCGGATGGAGCCGGGGAGGTTCAACGCGATAACGGATGTGGAGGGTGTCGGCGTGGGGCATTCCACGATCATCCGGGGTGAGGGGCCTCTGAGGGTTGGTGAGGGGCCGGTGAGGGCTGGAGTGACGGCGATCGTCCCCCATCAGGGGAACCCCTACTATGAGAAGGTGGTGGCGGCGGTGGACGTCTACAACGCCTATGGGAAGTCGGTGGGCCTCCCCCAGGTCATGCATATGGGGGTCCTTGAGACGCCGATCCTCCTCACAGATACCCTCAACACCTGGGTCGTCGCCGACGCCCTCATCGACTATATGCGTGAAAGATATGGCGTTGAGGCCATGTCGATCAACCCCGTGGTGGGTGAGACGAATGGCGGTTTCCTGAACGACTCGTGGGGGCGGCACGTCAGGAGGCCTCAGGTCTTCGAGGCCCTGGATAGGGCAAGGAGCCCTGAGGGGCGAGGCCTCGTGGAGGAGGGAAACGTCGGCGGAGGTACGCCGATGTCGGGCTTCGGGTTCAAGGGCGGGATAGGGACCGCCTCGAGGGAGACGGAGTACTTCACCCTCGGTGTCCTCGTCCAACTGAATTGTGGACGGCGGGAGGACCTCCGGATAGACAGCGTCCCGGTGGGGAGGGAGCTCTCTGAGCCGAGGCCGAGGGGCGTGAAGGAGGGGAACTCCATCATGATCGTCGTCGCTACGGACCTGAGCCTCACCTCCCGCCAGCTCTGGAAGGTGGCGAAGAGGGCGATCCTCGGCGTGGCGAGGGTCGGGCACTACGGGGGCGTCGGGAGCGGCGACTTCACCATAGCCTTCACGACGGGGAAGAGGAGCGTCGAGGAGATGGTGGAGGGCCTGGGAAGTAAGTATCCGGGTGGGAGTCGCCGACTCTCCCTGAATGAAGGGTACCTGAGTCTGGTCTATAGGGCGGCTGTAGAGGCGACGGAGGAGGCGGTGCTCAACGCCCTCTTCATGGCGGAGACGATGGTGGGGAGGGATGGAAACACGCGAGAAGCGATACCCCTCGACCGCGTGAGGGAGATCATGGAGAAGTATGGACGGATGTAGAGCAATCAGGCTGAGTAGTCTCATGACCGATCATTAGCGGGGTGTTGCGGGGATTGATACTCATCGGGACCTGCGGATGGTCGAGGCTCTACCAGGCTCTCCCCCCCTCAAGGCGGAGGGGGAGAAGCGTCCTACAGGCCTACGCCGACCTCTTCCCCGTCGCAGAGGTGAACAGCAGCTTCTACAGATTCCATAGGGTTGAGACCTACCGGAGGTGGAGGGAGGAGGTCCCCGAGAGCTTCGAGTTCACGATCAAGTGCCACAGGAGCATAACCCATGAGGAGAGGCTGAGGGCGACGGAGACGGCCCTGGGGAACATGCAGAAGATGGCGGAGGCGGCCGAGGCCTGTGGAGCCGAGGCCCTGGTCCTGCAGACGCCCGCGAGCCTCAGGGCAGAGGAGGAGACCCTAAGGGAGGCAGAGAGGTTCTTTGAGAGGGTTGAGCGAGGAGGGACCTCCCTCGCCTGGGAGACGCGTGGAGAGAGTTGGGAGGGGGAGGAGGCGAGGAGGGCGCTGAGAGAGTTGTTGGAGCGATATGGCATCGTCCATGTCACTGACCCCTTCAAGATCGAGCCCGTGGCCCTGGGGGAGTTCACCTACTTCAGGCTCCACGGCCTCCCGGACTACAACCTGCGATACACCTACACCAACGGCCAACTCCTACACCTCTACAATCTCCTAAAGGGTTATGAGAGGAAGACGGGGCGAGTCTACGTCCTCTTCAACAACTACGCGATGTACAGGGACGCGGAGAGGCTCCAGGCTTTACATAGAGAAGGAGAACTACCGCCCACTCCCTTCGGGCCCCGCTCCGTCTGGTGGACTCTACGCGTCCTCGAGGAGTGGCCGTCCACCAAGGAGCAACTGCTAAGTCGATGTGGCCGATGGAGGTGTTGGGTGGAGCCGGATAGGTCTGTGGAGCTGGGGACGATCCTCCAGAGGTTCAGGGACAGAACCTACACCCGGCTGGAAGAAGTGTTGGAGGAGGCGGAGAGGATCTGGGAGGAGACTGGATACCCAACATCGGAGGAAGCTGAGAGGAGGACCGTCCAACTTCAAGCGCGGGGGAGTTAGAGGAACTTGGAGATCATCGTGAAAGTGCATCGAGTTTTCGTCGAGGGCTCCCCGCCTTGGGAGAACCTCCTAAATCTTCACCTTAGCCTTCCACGTCACCCAGGAGATAGGTCTTTCCCGCCCCAAAGGTCCATAAAAGTTACCCACGGGACCTCCGAGCCCTGGGAAGATTCGAACTTCCATCTAAGGGCCCAAAGCCCTTGATCCTTGTCCACTAGACGCCCAGGCTCCTGATCCTAAGGGGAGCAAACTACAAAACTAAGGGATAGGCGTTGACTGATATTCATGTTTATTGGATATACGGATGCTGGTTGTGGTGTGCTTATCTTATTCGTCCCTCTTTAGGGGGGGTATGTAATCGTCTAACCCCGCTAGTTTGACCCCTGCAATCGCTGCTGCATCCATTGAAAGTGCTCTGAGATCCTCTTTGCTTAACTCCTTTATGCTGCTGTGACCTGACAACATCGTGAGAGTTCTTACCTCCTCTTTGATTACCGCAAGGAAGTTCGCGACTCTCTGAGCCGCTTCATCCGGTATAAGCCTCGCTGTGAGTTCTGGATCCTGTGTAGTTATCCCCATCGGGCACTTACCTGTCTGGCATGAGAAGCACGTGTGACATCCCATAGCTATAAGTATCGCCGAAGCCATGCCGACTGCATCGGCTCCAAGGGCTATGGCCTTCACGACATCGGCCCCCGAGGTTACACCACCCATGATTATCAGCTTGACATCATGGTAAACGCCCAACTCCTTCAACGCCTTAACGGCGGGAGGTATGCATGCTACTGTCGGAAGGCCCGCATGCTGTGTCGTCTGTTCGGGAGAAGCGCCTGTGCCTCCGTATTTTCCATCTATCTCCACAGCATCGGCGCCAGCCTCGACAGCCAGCTTCACATCCTTATACACTCTTCCAGGCCCCAATTTGACTATTACCGGCTTTTCATAATTCGTTATATCTTTTAGCACGTCAATCTGCTTCTTCAAGTGTTTCCTTACATCTAGGATGTCCATATGCCTAGCAGGGCTGAGACAATCAGTACCCACAGGGATTCCCCTTACTTTCGCTATGTTCTCTAACACCTTCGCTCCTAGGAGATGTCCCCCCATTCCTGGTTTAGCGCCCTGTCCTATCTTGATCTCGATGGCATCTGCCTTAAGAATATAGTTTAGATCGACGCCCCATCTTCCAGTGGACCACTGCACGGCCAGATATCCACCAGGCCCCCATGTCTTTACACCTTTCTCAAAATCTTCCCGAGTCCGGTATCCGTGAACCAATAGTTCCTCATCAGGGAAGGAGCCTCCTTCACCACTACTGATCAAGGTTCCTGCTTTCGCTGCTGCTAGGTCAGTCGCAATCTTGGCTGGCAAAGATAGGGCTCCATAGGACATAGCGGCTATCATAACGGGGAGTTCCATCCTTATTGGCTTCTTAACCCTGCCTTCGCCTATCACTACTCCAACATCGCACTCCTCCCTGTATTTGTCGAGCGGGGCTGGTTCGGCTAGTTGGGCTGGAACTATTTGGAAGTCGTCGAAATGAGGTAGCGGTTTCAGGGCTCCGAATCCCCTGATGAAATATTTGCCTAGCTCGGCTTTGGTTCGTATCTCCTCGACAACTCGGCTTGTCCACAACCCTCTCGAGTATATCTCAGGGATAGTCGCCCTCACCCGGATCGCGTTCTGGGGGCAATTTTCGACGCAGAGTCTACAACCGACGCAGGCGATCTCGTTGGACACGTAGGCTCTTCCATCCTCATCCAGAGCAAAGACGGAGTGGGGGCATATCTCGAAGCACGTGGCGCATTTTCCCGGCTCCCTCTGGCTTAGACATCTCATTTTATTTATTTCCACCGCGTAGGAACCTATAACAGGCATTTTCAATCCTCCCTCTTCTTTAATCCGGATAAACTCTCCAATTTTTTGAGAGCCTCCTCATCGACTACGGGTTTCTTCAGGCCCTTGATGAGAGCCAAGAAAGCTTTGTCTACTTCCACGGCCGATTCCCTCTTCTTCTTTGCCTCTATGAAGTCCCTGATCTCCTCTCGAGCGCGCAACTTAGGCTCTCTTTGCTCTACGTAGTTCAGTTTAATAGCCGCCATGACTAGTTCCTCCCCCAGCTGGCTCCTGATGATCGCTGTCTTCGAACCTGGTTCAGAGCCTATGCTCCCTATGGCGATGTCAGCCTGTTCTCCCGCGAAATCGGTGCACCTAGCACAGCCTTTCGCCATGAATCCTGCCAACTCTTTCAGAGATATGGTCGCTTCTCCGCTCTGTGTTCGAAGTACTATCTCTGATTCCTTTTCATTAACCTTGACATCAGAAATGCTCCACAGAGGGACGTTCAACTCCTTTTCGATCTTTGAGAGGACCTCTGGATAAAAGACCCCGGAGCAGAAGGAGCTTATCTTCAGATACTCCGGTCTCTGGAAGGGTTCCAAGACATCCATGGTCGAGGTTTCTAATCTTTTAAGTCCTTGAGCCCAACAAGGAGGACCAACGACAGCCACTCTCTTTTTTCTCCTGACCCTATTTATAAGCTTTAGTCCTGCCGAAAATAGGGGCACCAACAGGGGCACATTTTTCAAGTCCTCTGCATGCGAGAAGACTTTGGGCACCGGCTTTTTATTCCACTTATCCAAGTCCACGGCGATGACCCCATCGATGGCGCCTAGTTCCAAGCCACAGAGCAGGAGGTCCTTTATCACGTCGCCTGACACCTTGGACCTCAGAGAGACGATCTTCCCAAGCTTCTCTGGCTCCCAATCAACTAGTCTTGGACAGACCTCAATGCCTGGTTCCTTGCACAGCTTGCAAGGATCGATCTTCACCTCTCTATAGCCGACCATCCTTCTGAACTCTTTAATGGTTGGATGTCGATCTACGCTTTCGTCGAACTCCAGCACTCCCTTGTTACATACAGCCACGCAGAGGCCGCAGCCTGTACATCTTTCTAGGTCCCAGACCTCTTCCTTTAGTTTTTCACTCATATCTTCCTCACCATAGTTATCCTATGAAATCGAGTATTTTACTTGGACTGACCCTGTTCATGTGAAGACCCACCTCTTCTGGGCTTAACCCCATACACAGACCCAGTATCTGGGTGAACAAAAATGTGGGTATTCCAAACTTCTCATTAAGTCTCCTCTCAACCATCGGCTGATATTGATCTAATTGCGTATGACAGTATGGACACGCGGTCACTATACAATCCGCCCCAGACGCCTTTATGCTTCTGAGCTTCCTCCCGGCGAGTTTAAGGCTTAGTTCTCTATCAAAAGCCAGAGTTGGGGCGCCACAACACCATAGCTTAAGAGGCCAATACACGCTCTCCATCCCCAGGCTCTCAACGACTTCATCCAGCATCCTAGGATCTTCAGGGTCGTCCGCATAATACGATGTTGAGGCTCTAAGAAAATGACAGCCCGGCTGTACCGCAACCTTCACTCCATTGAATCTTTTGATAATGTGTTCACTCAGCCCTTTTAGGCCTATATCCTCATAAACCACCTGAAGTATGTGCTTCGGCTCAACATCCCCATTATATTTTAAGCCCGCCGTTGAGGAGAGTATGTGGTTTACCTCCTCCTTGAATTTGACATCCTCCTTGAATCCTGTGTTTACCTTTATGAATGATGAGAAACACTCGGGGCAGAGCGTGACGAGGGTATTTAGACCTCTCTCCTTCGTCATAGCCAGTATCCGTGCCGATAACGCCGATGCCACGCTGTAGTCCACAGATTTGACTATCGCAGGCCCACAACAAGGGGCGTCGGTCATTTCTACAATTTCAACGCCGAGTTTCTTCATGACGTTCCTCGCTGACAAGTCGTATTGCAGCTTTCTACTCAGCACATAGCATCCGGGGAAATATCCATACCTCATTCTTACTTCACCTCGAGGATGCCAGCGACCGCTGTCTTTTTCATCATTCCTTTGATTGGTTCGGTATCGACTTGGAGCACTTCAGGTAGTTTGAGTTTCTCCCTCTGTTGCCTCTGGAATCGGCTCGGTGTGACCAACCTGCCGGTCTCATAGAGGTTCTTACAGCTTTCTTTAACTGCTTCAGGGATCACGGCCCCTTCTCTCATGGCAATATTTCTCAGGCCTAAGATAATAAGGGTCAATTGAACCTCTTGGGGGCATCTTTCAGTGCACATATAACATGTTGTGCACTGCCATATGGCCTTACACCGAATAAGAGCGTCCGTTAGCCCCAGCTTTATCATCTCAACCATTTCATGCGGCTTAATATCCATCTCCTCCGCTACAGGGCATGAAGAGGAGCATGTCCCACACTGGTAACAATAAGGCACTGTTCTTCCAGTGTGGGAACTCTTTACTTCTTCTAAAAACACCCTGTTGACTTTACTCAGATTAAGAGCCCTCTCCATGATTCTCACCTCCTTTTGTAGGGACTAGGCCCAAGCGACTTTAACTTCTCCGTGAACTCCTTGACTTTCTCCGCGAAGATGTTCCCCTCACCTGCGCTAATCCATATATTCAAGAGCCTTTCTGGATCTATCATAGTAGTTTTCAGCATCTCTCTTATTTTATCCATTGTCTTCTCAGCCTCTAGATTTCCAGATACATAATGGCAGTCTGCTTCCTTGCAACCTCCTATCATAACTCCGTCGGCTCCCTGCATAAACGCGTAAAGAACGTAGAGGGGGTCAACCATCCCACTGCACATCATTCTAATAATCCTTATCGAGGGAGGGTACTGGAATCGACTCACCCCAGCCGTATTCGCCCCTGCATAGGCGCACCAGTTGCACAGAAATGCTATAACTTTAGGGATATCCGGCGGACTAGGCGTGGCTAGGGCCGCCCTTATCATCGCCATCGTCTGAGCTCTCGTGAAGCCCTTCACTTCTATTGCTCTAGCTGGGCATCGCGCGGCGCAAATGCCACAACCCTTGCACAGCATAGGGTCTATCTCAGCGACAATTCTTCCAGAGGTTGATTGAACCATCCTTGGAGCGTTATACTCGCAGAGGGAGACGCACGTACCGCATCCTACGCATCTTTCATCATCTACGACAGCTATGAGAGGCTCAACCGTGAGTTCCTTGAGGATCAGGGGTGTAAGAGCCCTCGAAGCCGCGGCCAAACCCTGCACATAGGCCTCTGTGAGAGACTGAGGGCTGTGGGCTGTTCCAGCCATGAACAAGCCATCAGAGGAGAAGTCTATCGGTCTCATCTTTGGATGGACCTCTAGGAAGAAGCCCTCATCGTTAAGAGGAACCTTGAACGTGGAGGAGAGCTCCCTATTTTCCTCGGGCGCTACTAAAGGAAGTGAGAGGACTATCTTGTCCACGGGGAAACTAAATCGCTGGTGGAGGGTAAGATCATAAGCCTCGACGAACTTTCTCCCCTTCTCAGTGTAGATTCTTGGCTTGGACCTTCCGTCAAATCTTATGAAGACTATTCCCTGCTCCCGGGCTTCTCTGTAAAACTTCTCCCCCTCTAAGGGAAGTCTAATGTCTTCATAAAATACATAAACGTTAGTAGACGGATTCGACTTCTTAACCTCAAGTGCTGAGTCTAACGCCTCCGCACAACACCGCTCAGAGCCGCCATAAATTATATAACCTATCGTCTCGCCTTCCTTGAAGCTCCCGGGCTCTATCATTCTCCTGAATTCATGCACTGAATAAACTGAATCTTCTTTTCCATAACCATATACTTCCTCGGGGGATACCTCCGATGCATCAGGCGAAAGGATTATAACACCTACCTTTACTTGCCTATTCTCACCAGAGTTGCTCTTTATCAAGACTTCAAAGTTTCCTATTGATCCTTTAAACTCGGTGGGCGTTGATGAGAGGAACACCTCGATGTTCTTATGCCCCTCTACTGCTTCAACCAGCTTTTCAAGTTCGGGTCTCACATCAACTTCACTGAAGGGAATGTTCGGATATTCACTAAGGAACATCCCCCCAAGTTTTTTGGTCTTCTCGACGAGGAGAACTTTATACCCTGCATCCGCTATAACTTTGGCAGCAACTAGACCAGCTACAGATCCGCCCACGATGAGAGCTGCGGGCGTTACACTTGTACTAAGTTCTTTGAGTGGCTCCAGTAGAGCTGCCTTGGCCACCCCCATTCTTATGAGATCTTTGGCTTTCTCCGTAGCCTCTTCGGGATATTTGCTGTGAACCCAAGAATCATGCTCCCGAATATTAACCATCTCAAAGAGATAGGGGTTCAATCCCGCTTCCTTGCAGATGCTACGGAACAGAGGAGCATGAGTTGTCGGTGTGCAGGACGCCACAACCACCCTATTGAGCTTCTCTCTTACTATAGCTTCCTTTATGCGTTCGGTGCCATCTTTGGAACATGCATACATGAGGTCTTCGGCGTAGACGACATTTGGAAGAGTTTTAGCATACTCTGTAACTTCTTTGACATCAACCACATTCGCAATGTTTAGGCCGCAGTGACAAACAAAGACGCCTATCCTAGGCTCGGCCATCGAGAAGGCCTCTGAAACTTCGCTTTTTCCTTTTTCCTTCAACCCAGCCTGGGGATTGGATGGAATGGATCTGAGGATCGCTTCTGCAGCGGCCGCATGAGCTTGAATAACACTATGTGAGATATCCTTAGGTCCCTGCGAACAACCGCATATGAATATCCCTGGGATATTTGTCTTAACATTAGACAAGGGATCAGACGAATTGAAGAATCCAAATTCGTTAAGATCTATCCCGAGTTTTTTAGCCAGCGTCTCGGAGCCCTCTGCTGGGATCATCGCTGGACAAAGGACCACGAGGTCGGTCTGTTCCTCCGTTATTTCACCTGAAGACATATCCATGTAGCGAACGACGAGTCTACCGGTGAGGGGGTCACGCCGAACCTCTCCGGGCAGGCCCTTAATATAGTTAATTTTAAACTCTTCTTTAGCCCTCTCAACAAGTGCTTCATAACCTTTACCAGCTACCCTAAGGTCGTTATATAGTATGTTGACATCAATCTCAGGCTCATGCTCCTTGGTTACGATGGCCTGTTTTGTGGCGTACATGCAACACACTTGTGAGCAGTAGGACTTTCGCTTCGGCTTCTCACTCCGCGATCCAACACACTGGATGAAGTAGATTTTATCAGGCTTCGAGCCATCTGAAATTTTAACTATATGGCCCCCAGTCGGCCCAGCAGCGTTCATCAACCTTTCATATTGTAGAGAGGTGAGGACATCGGGAAATCTGCCGAAACCGTACTGAGCAAGTGAGGAAGGATCTAGGAGGTTGTAACCCGTTGCTACGATTATTGATGAAACCTCAATTGATAGCTCCTCTGCTTTCTGATCGTAATTCACTGCCCCTGCTGGGCAAACCTTTTCGCAGACTCCGCATACCCCCTTTGTGAGGTGCAGGCAAACGTTCTCATCGATCGTGGCTACTTTGGGTACTGCCTGTGGGAAGGGTATGTATATCGCCTTCCTCTCCCCCAAGCCCGCTTCAAACTCGCTTTTAACCCTGACTGGGCATTTCTCTGTGCACAGTCCGCATCCTACACACTTGGTCTCATCAACATATCTAGGCTTCTTAATGATCTTAACCGTGAAAGAGGCGCCATCAGCCGACCGTTCAACCTTCTCTACTTCCGAATAGGTCAAGAGCCTAATGTTTGGATGTCGAGCGACCTCCACCATTTTGGGAGCCAAAATGCAGATCGAACAATCGAGTGTAGGGAAAGTCTTGTCAAGCTGAGCCATGTGCCCCCCAATGGAGGGAGATTTCTCCACAAGGTAAACCATGAAACCCTTATCCGCCAAGTCCAGAGCCGCTGTTATCCCAGCTATTCCGCCTCCAATAACCAAGACATGATTAGAGCCTCTTGTTTCAACCATAGGCTCACCCTATCCGAAGGGGTTCTTAGAGAGTGGGACTATCTTTTTGAATTCATCAGCCTTCGCTTCTATGCTGTATTTTTCTAATAAGGAATTTAATCTGCTCAAATCCTCTCCGACTAACTTGTCGTATTTTGTGTTATGCCCAAGAGATTTGCATTCTCCCCTTAAGTATATTGTCCCTCTGATCATATAGTCACCGAGCTCTCTACCGGCGTCACCAACGACCACTATTTCTCCACCGACCATATACAAACCTACGACGTCCCCAACATTGCCCTTTACAATTAAAGTTCCGCCTTTGAATAGCTGCCCAGCTGCGTCACCAGCATCACCATAGATGATTAAGTTTCCTCCATAAGAGTATATGCCTGCCCCATAACCCGCATTTCCTTTGACTCTTATTTCCCCTTTCCAAGAATTATCCCCAATAAAGTCGCCTGCATCACCTTCGATAACGATCTTCGCACCAGCATTTAGTAAACCAATGTAATCACCAACACTGCTCTTTATCGTTATCTCCCCATCCTGCAGACCAGCTGCAAGCCCATAAAGGTGTTCGGCGTTAAGAAGGGTGACCTTTAATCCTTTATCCACAGCATCCCTGATCTTAGAGTTAACTTCCTTGAAAGTTAAGCCCTTACAATCAATTAATATCTCGGTAGATTCTCCCTGCACCTTTCGAGTTTCTGATGGTGACAACCTTTCATCCCCCGGTCAATTTTTATGTCATATCACTTCCCATGATAGTATTTATAAGTCTTATGCTTAGAACAATCCTACGGATGTGCAAGTAAAGTGTTTGGATTTTCTTATCGTATTAGCTCGGATAAAATAAGATAAATGTTGTTTATTGATTATCTATTTAAATCCTACCTAAAAAAGCAGATTGGCTTTAAAAATAAATTAATGCCAGTTACTGTTCCAAGTGATAATAATTATAAAATGGTGTAAGGTTAATTAATTAATCTTTCCTTAATATAATCCAAAGAAATCGCCTAAATTTTGGTAGCCCGGGGGAGATTCGAACTCCCGTCTGAGGGTCCAAAGCCCTCGATCCTTGTCCGCTAGACGACCGGGCTCAATCCGCTTAGATACTTTCCACATAAGAGTTATAAACATTAAACTGCCGGTGGCGTCGTTATTTACCCTTCCTCCTTCGCAAGCATAGGCAGTTAGGCGATCAAGCATTTCTGTCGTTATTCACTTCATCCTCTCGAGACAATACACACGCTAGAGGAGTTCTCTTTGAGAGGAGCTAGTTCGAGGATCAAAGATACATTAGTCAGGGTATGAAAGTGCCGCTCCTCTTGTCGTGACGGAACACGCTAGCGTCTCCATGATCTCGTGTATATCCCAGGCGGTGGGAAGGTTTAGAGGAGATAGGTATGATGAAGAAGTATCTTGATCATCTCTGGAGGAATCAAAAATGGGGCGGACATAGCTAAAAGCCCTAGCACTCGGAGCCAGATGTCGTAGGCATATCGACCCCCTTCCTTATAGCCTTGGGCCGCATAAACTGTGGACAATATGCTAGCGCATATGTCCAGCCGAAATTGCAACCCAAGACCTCGTCCTCAGGGCGAAACTGGAGATCGAAGAGAAGGCGTTCGTGGCCGCGAACTATGTAAAGCCGATCACACATGAGCTAGAAATACTGACGATGTTAACGGGAAAGAGCTACTTACAAGACCTCAATAAAGAGGACCTCAGGGCACAGATAGCGGATACAACAATGATTACCGGCGTCAAAATGATAGGAATCGACAGAATACTGCCCTAAGCATTTTACTTATTCTCTATGCGAACTCGACCCTACTTTAAATCGAAATATATTAGATATCTGCTATTTCTCTTACAATTCTTATTAAATATTCAAATTGCCTCCCCATTGTTGATTTTACTCGAGCGCGAATTCCGTTTAAGAACTGCTAAGAAGTCATGGGTTACTCTCATGGGAAGGGGTTTTTAACGTGGGAGTAAATTATATTTGTGATGCCTGATGAGCATTGAGTTGTGGACGGAGAAGTACCGCCCCCGCACCCTCGATGAAGTGGTCGACCACGAGGAGGTCATCTCCAGGCTGAAGAGGTTCGTGGAGGAGAGGAACATCCCCCACCTCCTCTTCGTCGGGCCGGCGGGCGTCGGGAAGACCACGACCATCCTGGCCCTCGCGCAGGACCTCTACGGGCCGGGTTACATGAACTTCATCCTGGAGCTCAACGCGAGCGATGAGAGGGGGATCAACGTGATCAGGGAGAAGGTGAAGTTCTTCGCCCGGACCGCGCCGATGCGGAGCGAGGTCCCCTTCAAGATCCTCATCATGGACGAGGCTGATAGCCTGACGGCCGCGGCGCAGCACGCCCTGAGGAGGACGATGGAGCGATACACGAAGACCTGTCGGTTCTGCCTCATAGGGAACTACTCGGAGAATATCATCGAGCCCATCCAGTCCAGGTGCTCCGTCTTTAGGTTCGGGCACCTCAGCGAGAGGGATATCAGGGAGAGGATCAGGTACATAGCGGACTGCGAGGGTGTGAAGCTCCTGGAGTCGGGGCTCGACGCCATCCTCGAGGCCTCCAGGGGGGACCTACGTAAGGCCATCAACATCCTGCAGACGGCCGCCGCCTCCAAGGGGGGGTACGTCGATGAGGACGTCGTCTTCGGCGTCCTGGGAAGGGTCAGCCCGAAGGAGGTGAGGCAGATGCTCCTCCTCTCCCTCGAGGGGAGGTTCCTCGAGGCGAGGGAGGCCCTGAGGAGGCTCCTCCTGGAGGAGGGGCTGGCCGGGGAGGACATCCTGAGGCAGATATACTCCCAGGTCCTGCGCCTCCAGATCCCGGAGTCCTGGAAGGTCAGGCTCTCGGAGATGATAGGGGAGATCGACTACAGGCTCACGCAGGGGGCGAGGCCTGAGATACAGCTCGGGGCCCTCCTGGCGAAGCTCGCCCTGGCCG
>QMVO01000019.1 GCA_003661125.1 Methanosarcinales archaeon | reverse complement strand
TCGTGCAGTTCTTTTGCTTTCTTACGTTTTAGGATTAACAATTCTTTTTTCATTGCGGACACTTCTTTTACACATGCTTTCTTTACCTATAAAAGTGTCCTACTTCCATGTGGAAAATAACCCAACACCTAAGATACCACCGCCCATCATTGCAATCTTTGGTGTGTGTCTATCCACCGCCGCCCTCTTTATCGCTTTAAAACTCCTCCTGTGACCGTAAATCAGGAGTCCAGAATCGCGAATCATTATTCTCACATCCTTCGCTTCCAATCCCGGTGTTAATTTTATCCACAGTAAGGCAAATAGCATTATTCCAATAACTAATATCGACATGGTAGCTGTGTGATTCTTATTGCAACTTGCCATCCCGTATAAGGCATTGTCATGAGACCCGGGAACCAATCCCAGGGGCTAAATAGGGTCAAGGTAATACACCAAACCTGATATTGCATTTCCCTAGTCGTCATACGTCCCGAAAATAGTAATTCCATGTGAGTAGAACATCCTTCCAAAGCTCTGTATAGTTGGCAAGATAGAGCTTGCAAACATTAACGGAATAATAATTGCGTATGTAAAGTGTACAAACTTGATTGGGATAATGATTCTGCCACGTATCCTTCCAGAATGCAAACCTGGTATTTTTAGCTCTATATGAGCACTCACCAAATAGATCATGAGGAAAAACATGGCGATGGTTGTTATAAGCGCTATCAGGTGATTCGCGAAAAGGAAAGTTATTCCACCCTCCAATAATATCTCGTATGGTGCTACTTCCCTCGCTATTTGTATCCATCTTGGTATTACACCCACTGCCCATCCTCCAACTTGAATCGGACTTATAAGACCGGTAATTACCTGTTGCGAGACGCCTGCGAGAATGAACAACGAAACTCCTGACCTTATACCCCATCTCGATACCACCTCCTCCATGAAGTAAATAAGCATGCCGCCGATAAAGACCTGAATGAAGAGCATGGCGGAGAGAACCTGCAAAGATACACCAAGCAGTGATGCTATTCCCGGGTCCGGCTTATAAAAGCCCACCACATAAGTCAGGCTAATGAAAGCAGCAAAGACCACAACGAGCAGTTTCTGTATGTTCAGATAAAATGCTTGGTCCCAGGGATCAGTTAAATCGAGTTTCATTATCTTTGGACCTGCTAAGATTTGTAAAATAAGCGAAGCAGCAACGATTGGCATGATTCCAAGTGCGGTCAGCGAGAATCTATCACCTGCGAAAATTGTTCGCCATCTGCCAAACAGGTACAGCGATTCTGGTGATAGCCCGAACAGGGGGATGTTACCCAAAGCGAAATAAAGAATAAGTATACTGATGGTAAATGCAAGTTTTGTCTTGAGTGGAACATGTCTTCTGGGACGTTCAACCATCGGGATTTTAGTTAAAAAAGCCGTCAACGCATCCCTCAATCCTACCCCTTTTACCCCTGCCTTCATAATATACTCTCCTAGCTATGAAAAAAGTAGGGTATCCTCAAACCTGATACCTCACACCTACAATTATTCCTCACCGAAGAATCGTCTCATCGCCGGGAACATCTCCATCATCTGCTCAGATGCCACGTCTTCATAAAGCCGGTAAGCAATGCTCACTGCCAGAAGTAAGCCAGTGCCGGATGCCTGCCCAAGCGTGCCGAACATGTTTGCAAGCACGCACAACGCACCCAGGATAGCACCACCCATGAGCGCTATTTTCGGGATGTAGCCTTCCATCAATCTCTCTATCGTTGCCGGACTTCTCCGATGTCCAGGGATTTGCATCCCTGAGCGATGTATTTGCGCTGCCACATCCTTTGCCCCCATCCCGGTGGTATTTACCCAGAATAGTGCAAATATCGCACCACCAATGACCATAAAAGAAAGGTCAACTGCCAATCTCGTGACAACCTGCCATCCCGCATAAGGCATTGTTGTAAGACCTGGGAACCAATCCCAAGGACTATAAACAGGGTCGAGATAATACATCAAGCCTGATACTGCACTGCCTGTTGCTTCGTCATACGTCCCGAATATAGTAATTCCACGAGTATAAAGCATCCTTCCAAAACCCTGTATGCTTGCCTGCAATGCTCTTACAAGAATCATCGGAAGCACGCTTGCGTATAACAGCTTAATTGGGAACCTACCGCGTGCACCTCTTGCCAGTGAATGCGCCAGCGGGATCTCTAAGCGAGTACTTTCAAGATAAACAACGAGGAAAAATACCGCAATGGTTGATATAAGCGCCATCATGTGATGCTCGAAAAGGAAAGTTATTCCGCCTTCCAATATCTCATATGGTGCTACTTCCCTCGCTATTTGTATCCATCTTGGTATTACACCCACTGCCCATCCTCCGACTCGAATCGGACTTATAAGACCGGTAATTACCTGTTGTGAAACGCCTGCGAGAATGAATAACGAAACACCTGAACCTATACCCCATTTCGATACCACCTCATCCATGAAGTAAATAAGCATGCCGCCGATAAAGACCTGAATGAAGAGCATGGCGGAGATGAACTGCAGAGATACACCAAGCAGTGATGCTATTCCCGGGTCCGGCTTATAAAAGCCCACCACATAAGTCAGGCTAATGAACGCAGCGAAGACCACAACAAGCAGTTTCTGTATGTTTTGATAAAACGCCTGGTCTCCGGGGTCGCTCAAGTTCAATTTTAGGATCCCAGCACCAACAAGAAGCTGCAAAACAATGGAAGCATCAACGATTGGCATGATTCCGAGAGCAGTCAGCGAGAATCGTTCACCCGCGAATATTGCTCGCCATCTGCCGAAAAGGTCCATTGATTCTGGAGATAGCCCGAATAAGGGAACATTACCCAGAGCAAAAAAGAGAATAAGTATGCCAGCAGTCCAGGCTAACTTCGTTTTAAAATGAACGTGCCACCCTGGACGTTCAACCATGGGGAATTTACTTAAAATAGACGTTAATGCATCTTTTAAAGCTGTCTCGTTCATCTAAGCAATAGTCACACTCCACTCGCCGCTTCTACCTCTATTTTCACTTCACCACCTGCGCTTTCTATCTTCTCCCTTGCCGTCCTTGAAATTTTGTTCGCTTTAAGTGTCAGCTTTCTCGTTACTTCTCCCTTTCCCAATATCTTTTGTATTCCAAGTTGAGTGGTATCAAGATAAATACCACTGCCATCCGCTTTCTCTTTCGCTTCAACCTTTAAAAAAGTTTGATCAAAACGCTTCGCTTTTCCTTTCTCTATCAGTTCTTCCAGCATCTCCTCTAACTCTCCTACATTCACCGTTTTCTCGACGCTACGATTTCGGAGAGGTAGTTGTGATTTGTTTTTTCCCTTCCTAATGCCCTTTTTCAACGACCGCACAAAATGATGTCCGTATGCACCTGCGTTACCTGAACCACCTTTGCTTCCTTTTCCTCTCCTCTTCTTATGTGAGCCGCCACCACAGGTTCTTGTTCCTCTTATCTTTTTTATCCTCTTTTTCATCCTCTCCTTTATCTCCACAAAGCATAATTTAATATTCTATATACTTTACTTTTTATACTCCTTAATAGATAGAACAGATAGTTTTTTATGTTATGAGGAGAGGGTTGAGGGGAGATGACAAAAATAGATATAAAGGTAGAAAACGTGGTAGCAAATGCAAGGATTGCTGATTACCTGGACTTGCAATATATAGAATCGAAGTTAGAAGATGCGGTGTTCACAAAGAAGAAATTTCCTGGGTTGGTGTATCGAACGCGAAAGCCGAAGTCCGCTTTCCTTATCTTTCGTTCCGGGAAAGTAGTGTGTACAGGCTCTAAGACTGCGGAAGGTGTGCGGGCGGTGATGGATAAGCTTAGTTCAGACCTCAGAAGCATAGGCATAGATGTGGTGGAGCATCCGGAGTTCAGGGTGCAAAATATTGTTGCTTCTGCCAATATCGGAAAGGAACTCAACTTAGGGGCTATTGTGGTGGGGTTAGAGCTTGAAGGTATGGAGTACGAGCCTGAGGTTTTCCCGGGGTTAGTGTATCGAATAGACGATCCCAAGAGTGCGATATTGATCTTTAGCTCAGGAAGGTTGGTTATCACAGGGGGGAAGACGGTAGAGGATTGTAAGAAGTCAGTGGATGTATTGCTTAGCAAATTAAAGGACTTAGAGCTAATTTAAAAGTCATAAAATGGAAGCGAAATTTGAGCCCAAAATAGTGGCTTTCTGCTGCAACTGGTGCTCTTACGCGGGTGCAGACCTCGCAGGTGTATCACGCTATCAATATCCTCCGGGGGTGAGGATAGTAAGGGTAATGTGCTCTGGAAGAGTAGACCCCGTTTTTATTTTCGATGCACTTAAAAACGGTGCTGATGGTGTCATTGTTACGGGTTGCCATCCAGGGGATTGCCATTACGTCTCGGGTAACCTGAATGCGGAGCAAAGAGTAGGAAATACCAGGAAAGCGTTGGAGTATTTAGGGCTTGGAGCGGAAAGGCTTCGCCTGGAATGGATCTCTGCATCGGAGGGGATGAAGTTTGCAGAGGTGATGCAAGAGTTTGTAGCGGAGATAACAAAGTTGGGACCTTCACCAATAAAAATTTATTCTAATGATCAAAATGGTGAAAAGCGATAAAGAGGGGGAAGGCGAAGAAAGAATAGGCGTGTTTGTATGCCGATGCGGTGTGAACATAGGCGGGGTTGTGGATTGCGATGAAGTGGCGAGATATGCCGCGACATTACCCGGGGTTGTCTGCACGTCTGTGAACAAGTTCACATGCTCAAATTCAGGACAAGCGGACATACAGGAGCATATTCGTAAATATAATTTGAACCGTGTGGTGGTTGCGGCATGCACGCCAAAGACACACGAACCTACTTTTAGAGTGTGCTGCGAGAAGGCGGGACTGAATCCTTATCTTTTTGAGTTCGTTAACATTCGAGACCAGTGTAGCTGGATGCATATATGGGACGCGGCGGGTGCAACGAAGAAGGCGAAAGATTTAGTTCGGATGGGCGTTTATCGTGCTAAGTTGTTAGAGCCGCTGAGGGAATTAGAAGTTCCAGTGAATCCGAATGTGGTGGTCATAGGCGCAGGGGTTGCAGGAATGCAGGCAGCGATGGACCTTGGGGACATGGGATTCCATGTGTATTTAGTGGAGAAAGAGCCTTCGATTGGTGGAAGAATGGCTCGATTTGACAAGGTATTCCCAACGAATGACTGCTCTATTTGCATCTTAGGACCAAAGATGGTAGAAGTAGCGCGTAATGAGAACATCGAGATAATGTCTTATTCAGAGGTGGTGAAGGTGGAAGGGTTCGTAGGTAATTTCGAAGTCACGATAGAACACAAACAGAGGTATATAGATATAGATAGATGTAACGGGTGTGCGCAGTGCGCGGATAAGTGCCCGGTGGAAGTGCCATATGACTTCAACGAAGGATTCGGGACACGAGGAGCGGCATACGTGCCTTTCCCGCAGGCGGTTCCGCTCTGTGCAGTAATAGACTGGGAAAATTGTTTGAGAAACGAAGGTAAGAAATGCACCGCCTGCATCAAGGCATGTGATAGGGATGCGATCGATTTCTCGCAGGAAAAGAGATATAGTAAGGTAAAAGCAGGAGTGATAATAGTAGCGCCGGGGTTCGTAACCTATGACCCAGAGCCGAGAAACGATTATGGATATGGGATATACGACAACGTGATCACAACGATGGAATTTGAGCGGCTTTTGAATGCCGCTGGTCCTACGGAAGGGCATGTTATAAGACCTTCGGATTGTAAGGAGCCTATGCGGTTGGGGTTCATCAATTGCGTCGGCTCTCGAGACATGAAGACAAATGTTCATTGCTCAGGTGGTGTCTGCTGCATGTTTAACATAAAGAATGCGATTCTGCTGAAAGAGAAGCGTCCAGAGATTTCGTGTTACATATTTTATATAGACATAAGAGCGCCATTCAGGGGTTATGAGGAGTTTTATACCCGTGCAAGGGACATTGGCATAAGATTCGTTCGTGGAAGACCTTCAGAGGTGATAGAGCTCGACAATGGGAATCTGGTGATAAGGGTAGAGGATACGTTGAAAGGAGAGGTAAGAAATATAGAAGTAGATTTGGTGGTTCTCGGCACAGGTATCGTGCCACATAAGGACATAGAAAAGATATCAAAGATGCTAAAGATACCGCGCGCTGCGGATGGTCTGCTTATGGAGGCGCATCCGAAGTTGGGACCGGTAGATACAGTATTAGGGGGAGTATTTGTCGCAGGTGGTGCGTCAGGTCCGAAGGACATACCCTTTGCAGTTGTCCAGGGTAGTGGAGCAGCATCAAAAGCGGCGAGATTGCTTGTCACGGGAAAGACGAAAATAGAGGGGATAACGGCAGTCTCGGATGAAAGTTGCATAGGATGTGGGTTATGCGTAGATGGATGTCCTTATGGTGCGTTGACCTTGGACGAGAAGGAGAACAGGGTGATGGTTGTCGAAGCGATATGCAAAGGTTGCGGCACCTGCGCAGCGACATGCCCCGTGGGTGCGATGGAGCAACGGCATTTCAAAAACGAGCAGGTAGAAGCACAGGTGAAGAATTTGTTCTCACTGGGATAGGAGGCTATCTTTAGATTTTAACCAATAGAGGCGTTGAATAAGTTGTATGAAATGAAGATAATGTAAACTCACAACTCAACCTTGAGTTCTTCCTTCATCGTTTTTAGCACGAGTTCTGCATCCATGCTTTCCACACCTTCGATTTCTTTCATCTTCTCGATAATAATTCCGCATTCTTCATAACCAGCGCACTTAGAGATGACAATCAGATCACAATCGCCAGTTACTTGGTGAACGCAACAACTTTTTGCCATTTCCGCCACCGCTTCCCCCACCTCTTCAATGCTATTATATCCCGGCTTGGTTTTTATCTTTGTGATGAGCGTGACCATGCCGAGTTCCGATGTATTGAGAACCACAGTATAACCACAGATAATGCCTTTTTCCGTCAGCTTTTTCACTCTATCGCTTACAGTGGCAGTGCTCACCCCTATCCTCTGCGCAATCTTCGTGAAAGAATTGCGAGAATCCAACTGCAGTTCTTTCAATATCTTCTTATCTAATTTATCCATTTTATTCCCCCTTATATTCATTAATAAACTTATAAACTTTAACATCTAACTAAAGGCTACAAGGGAAAAAATAAGAGGGCTCGTAAGAGCCCCCCTTCTTGACTTCCTATTCCTATTTTAGTGTATGTATGCCGAAGCTGTCTTTCTCGCGTATTGCTCTATGAGATCCGCGCCGCAGTTGGGGCATTTGGCATAAAGATGCCCTAAAGCAGCGCCGCATACCGGGCATTTCTCAAACGTATTTTTCGTCTGCATCGCATCCCCCCAGAGCCAACCATGATGCCCCTCAGGAGCAGGAGCCATCATGTGCTCCACTATTTTATCTATTACTGCGTCCCTGTCCTTTGCTGTAAATATCTGATTGCATACATAACAACGTCCTTCCGCCATTTTTTTCCACTTCACCTCCAATAAAATTATAGATTTTATGTTTATTTAAATTTTTCGTTTTTTTCAATCGTTCCAATAGTAAGATGCATAAATACTCTACATTCAATTTAAAATATCGGATTTTTTTGAATATTTGTAACAAAAAATACTAAGCGATGAAACACCTTTTCTTTTTTGCAAAACACTTTTTTTCTAAAGAAAGAACCTGTGCTAAGAAAGAGCATGTTCTATGTTCTTTTGATAAAGCTTTCTTTTTTAAAGAACGGTTTGTGCTAATCCAGTGGTTATATGAAAATTTGGTTACCTATATCTATTCCCCATTCTTTCCGGATTCCTCGCATATACTTCAAATCCAGGAATAATCACCCTTACTACCGGAATACCTATCTCCTCCCTCGTTAAATTCACCACTATTACACGGGTCACAACCCGCTTCAGTTTTTCAAGTGCAACCTTTATATCGCCATCTATTGTATCAGTCGCCAGGTGGGGAAGCTCAACCAATCTCACTTTTTCTTCTTCACTGTTATCCTTGCCCTTGTCTCCAAACCAATGTCTATTTCTTTTTTTCATCTCCTCGTAACTCATTACTCTCGCCAACATCGCTTTCATCGAATCTCTCTTCGCACTTTCTATTTGCATAAGCCGGGATTGTGCGGCTTCTGTTATCGCTCTTATCGTTGCTATTCTTGGGTCACTGTGCGTACCTGCGCCATAGACAAGCAAGGAAGCATCCTTTGATTCAGGGTCTAAAGCAAGTGCAACCGTTGTAAATCCCGTGTCCGAGGGGATATACCAGAAATAGGGAGCAATACCTGCGGATTCAAATCTCCTCTTTAACTCGAATAGCATTCCATCGTCTTCACCGATTTCTATTTGTTTTTGATTACCAGCGCGCTTCTTCAACTCTACATAACTTAATGCATCTCGCTCTATTACTTCCGTTATCCCGTGAAAGATAGCTTCCTCAAGGTTATTCCCCGACGCTATTCCATTGCTGTCACTTCTAAATAGCCTTCCTCCTCTATTGGATACGTAGGGATGAAAAACAGCATTCGCAGGAACGAGAACTTCTTCTTCTCTTAAAAGGTCATAGCCCTCACACCACTCTAATTTCGAATCCTGACCAAGAGTAGAAAACTTGCTCAATATAAGTGATGCCGGGTCCACTTTTTCTACTCCCCCGTTTCTATTCGAGTCGTATGATTCAAACAAAAAATTAGCCCGATCTTTGGCTTTTATTTCCGCGGAGTACCGCTCTATTGATTCCATGATTGCTGACACTCTCGCTTGCTCTCTCGTTAGACCCTTTCCGGTATGAACCGAAACAGCTCCTTCTTTTGCTCCTGATCTGCTCGCTGAATAGATGGGTATATTGAGTTTATCAAGTCCCGTAATGTCTTCCATTCTTGTTATCCCTACTTTTTCTTTCAGCTCTTCCACCTCAGCCAACGTCTCCTCAGGCATTAAAGCTCGATGTGCATCAAAGAAATACCTCTTTGGGGTCAGCTTAAGCTTTATTTCCATCTCGCCATCACCTTTTATATAAAATTAAGGAAATTTATAATTATACTTTACAAATGGCAGAAGAAAAGAAGAAAAGTTGGATGGAAAAAGAGGCAGAAAAAGCAGATAAAGAAGAAGGTGGGAGGAAAGCAAGGATATCTTCGCATGCACGGTGTAAAAAGTGCGGGAAAGAAGTGGAAGAAGGAGAATACATAGAGGTTCGAGGTAGAATTCTTTGTGCAGAATGTTACGAAGCCGAGTTGGAAACAGAAGTGGACATGGGGCTCGCCGAGGGTGCTGGCGCAGGTTAAGATGAAAGTGGAGTAATGGAGAAGAGAAGAAATACGAATTTCTTACTCTCGTAATTCACCCATATAAAGCCAGTGGTCAAGGTAACCATCGCTTTCTTTATTCTCTTTTATCTCGCCCTCAAACTCTTCTTTTAATATTTCATTTACAATCATTGCTTCTTCTTCACTCGAAACTGTAAATAGTACTTTACCTTTACTTTTCAGTACCTTCGGAACTTCTTTTAATACTTTTTCCCAGCTAAATCGCTCAAAAGGCGTGAGCTTGCCAATCATAAATCCAAATACGACATCAAACTCTTTGCCAAAAAAGACAGAGAGCACGGAGCAATCCAGTACAATACTCTTCTTAGGCTCTAATATCCCTTCTTCTAACCCTTTGCAAATCTCGCATTTGTTTATATCCACGGCGATAGGGAAAATACCTGATTCATGCAGCGCAATAGTTGCACCGCCGTTGCCACAACCAATCTCAAGTGCGCTTACATCTTCTCCCACGCCCTCTGCATACCTTAAAAAATCGTTCAACACCTTTTTCAATGCTTCTGTCCTTCCCTGCGGATAAAAACTCGCTTCCCTCAAATTGCAATCGCAAAATAGGCGATTTACCAACCCAAGAGAATAAAATTCAATAACGCCCTCACGAAATTTTTCCCGCTCTACTTCTACCTCCCTTTCCTTATCGCATTTTATTCCGCTTGCAAGTGCCTCGAATTCTTCTTTACTTCTCCTATCCGCGATAATATCTGTGAAGATAATCCAGAAGTTCAGATCCCTGTCATACATGGCGATGCCGATTAATTCTTTATCCTTGCCTCTGCCTCTGCTCTTCGCAAATATCCTTATTGCTTCTACCACATCCTGAGCTTCGATCTTACCCAAATATTCAAGCGTTTTGCCTATCCACTTTTGATTTGCATAACTCTCTTCAACCAGCATAAAATTGCCTATCCCTAATAGCTCGTTCAGTTCCATAGTATGTAAATGAATGAACAAGAAGTTATTAAATTAATATTTAAACGCAGGAATACAAATAACCCCTCCGTTTAGTATGGGAGCGACATCATATTTGTCTATCTGCGAAACAAATTCAACATCCTTCTTATAGCCGATTCCAATTAGATATTTTGCTGTGTTGCAGCGGATGATGCATTCCATCAAATACGCCTTGTTTATCTCTAATCCATCATTAAGACTGCTGTAAAGAGCCATTGCAACAGCAATGTCCTCCGTTATTCCATGCGTGCTTCCCACAACCAGAAAATTCGCACTTTTACCTGTATCTTCTAATCTGTGCTTAATGGCAGTTAAATTCAAGCTTGAGCAAATGAGTGCGTTTTTTACTTCAGTCAGTATTTTTGTGCTATTAGTTGTTTTTAAGGCAATTTTCTCGATGTCCGATTGTTCCATATACCTGAGCAATTCAACCGGGGAATTACCCAGGTCAAAATCGTGCAGCTTTACTCCGTTGTGTTCACCCGCCAGGATGTAACCCTTTTTCCTTAATCCAAAAGCCATTTCTTCTGTATTTACAGCTATCACTTCTTTGGCACCGTTTGCCAGAGCGGTAACAATCGTGCTCGATGCTCTTAAAACATCAATAACCACAAGGATTTCCTCTCTCTCTGTCGCTGTAACCCCTCTGCGCAGAATATTGTCGCCGCCGATAGTAATTTTAAATTTAGAGTCTGCCAAGTGTATCACCCCTCAGTCCTCTTCTCAACGTTTCCAGTGGAATCACATCTTCTGGCTTTATATTTCCAAGGTTAGCTTCCGGACCGAGATTAAGGATAAAATAAACCTGCTGGCTCTTTTCCGGTGCTTCAAACATGATCTCCCTCACTCCTATCCCCTCTGTGAGCTTCTTTACCATATCTTCCTTTATCTTACCCTCCTTATCATACACACCTATCCCTTTTCCCGATTCTCTTGCCTCCATTATCACTTTTGTCGCTCCTGCATCCCGATCTCTTTTTGCTTCCTTTATCCGGTACTCCATCGTAAGCATTGCATCCTCGAGCGGGTTCTTCTTCCCTACTTCTGTAAATACCTCAAATCCCATATTTTTACATTTTCTTATTATTTCGCTTCTCTCTTCTCTGCTAATCCGTATAGAACCATCAGATATTTCTATAGAGCTTAGACCTATCTTGTGGGCGTACTCAAAAAATTCATTTATTTTCCTTTGCAGGTAGGCAATCTCGAACAGTGTCCCTCCATTGCTTACCAGGATGTTGTTGTCCGTATAGAGCCGTATCTTTCTTCTGACCGCCTCTTCAGAACAAAGTCTATGCGTGCCCCACCCCAGCTTAATTATGTCTATACATTCGGATGCGTATTCCATCAAATCTTGTGCGGCATAATAGCCTAAACCTTTATCCAGCACCATTGTAAGCCCTGTATTTCTCGGCTTTTCCGTTCTATTTGGAATGTCTATTATTTCAAATGCCTTTCTTGTCATTGTATATAATATAAAGTAAAGTATGGCTTTTTCTATTTAAAACACCGATCAACTGGTTCTGTGAGCAAGAATTCTTTTTCTACAATCAGGTTTTTCAACTTCCTCGCAAGCCTGTTCGCTTTTGACCTGTTTGATTGTCTTAGAGTTATGGGAACGTCCTTATCATATATGTTAATATGCCCCAAATTTCCTTTGAATGCACCTTCGGGGCATAAAAATATACAGGCACCGCAGTTGAAACATTTATGCTCGTCAAAGCCTTTTGATTTAAAGAAAGCATTCGTGGGGCAGCGTTTCTCAACTTCGCATGCATCACATTCTACACATTTATCTGCATCAAATTGTATTTCTAAATCGGTATTTTGCCACACCGCAGCATAATTGCTCTCTATAAATGGTATTCTATCATGAATATCAGCTATTGGCAGCTTTACCGCTTCATCCCTAATCTTAAGGTTAGAAAATACTTCTTCATTAATTACAGGAACTGGAACAGCGATAGAAGTTATACACTCCGGGCTGGTTGACGTGACGAATCCACCCATAAATTCCGCATCCATCTCGTGCATATCCGCAATCACTGAAAGATTTGGCTTTTCTTCGCTACTTCTCGTTCCCACACCAATTACATAGCCTGTTGCACCATTTACCATTATCTTTGTTCCAACACCAATTGTTTTGAGCAAGGGGTCGTTTTCCAGGGGGTTAATTTCCCCACTGCCCGTCACGGAAATTTCTTTGTAAGGTCCCTTTAATCCAGTAACCGAGAAGATACTGCCAACCTCGCCTTCTTCTGGATTCACAAAAGCCATATAATTTTTAAATGCGCTGCGAGTGGTAATCATCCTGGCGAATTGTAAATCCTCTTTACTTATTTTTCGTTCAATTATTCTATCGTTGGCTTTTACTTTTACCTCTATTTGTTTACCTTCCACTATTTCGCGAAACAGATGCCCGCCTCCATACACATGGTTTGCGCGGGCTGTTCCGTAAACGAATACATCCACAATACCCAACCTTTCATTTGGACATGGTCCCGGAAAAGCGGGGATGTCGTTCAACCAGACCTTATCCGCGCGCTCAAATTCGTTTCTTTCTGCTATGGGTATGGATAAAATTGCTGCTGTGCCAGACATTATAGCACAGGTAGCGCAGGTTACTACATCTACGCTTTTTGCGGTGGCAGGCTCTTCATTTCTCACTATCTGCTTAAATTCCTCAGCGGTAAAAACAACTGCTTCCCCTTTTTTTATTTTAGCGTTTATCCTCGCTATGGTTCTTCTTTTGTCCATCTGTTATTAGGGG
>QMVO01000018.1 GCA_003661125.1 Methanosarcinales archaeon | reverse complement strand
CATCCAAAAATTATATGACATGAGCTACTTGACAGCGACTCGTGATTAAAGATTGGAAGACAATAGCATATTCTTGATACCAACAGGTATATGAAGTTGCATTGACAATATATTCCTTTTATGTCCCTGGAGACCCAAAGAAGAAAATTCTTGTCGCTGATGTGAGAACTAAGATAAGGGGCTGTAAAGAGCTTGTTCGCACTATTTTACTCCTGAATGAACACGAGAAAGGAAAGGACAGGTTCTATCCTATATATACGAACGACAAAGTCGCTTCGGCATATGACCTCCTGGTCGAGTACCGCAGCAGACAGAACCATGAGTTATGCTATCGTGTATTGACGCACGATTTGGATCTTGACGCGCTTCCTAAGAGCTATCCTCTGGATCCAAAGGCTGAAAAGGTGCAATTCCACGATAAGCATGTCATGCTGGTGGGGTGGATAAAAGCGCTGGCGTTTAACATCATCAATGACTTCAAGGAGAGCCTGGACAAGAAATATCACCGTATGACCGCAGGCACGATTGTAAGGAAGTTCCTCGACAGACCAGCGACAATAAAAACGACT
The DNA here is from genome assembly GCA_003661125.1 of Methanosarcinales archaeon. GTDB lineage: Archaea > Halobacteriota > Syntropharchaeia > Alkanophagales > Methanospirareceae > QMVO01. The sequence continues at coordinate 12,549 of QMVO01000018.1, read as the reverse complement.
GCAGATGAGATTGTTGTTAAGTTTGACTATTTTAGGGAGTGTAATGCACTTAAAGAGTATTGTGATAAGATAAATAAGTCAAATCTGGAAATATCTTGGTTCAAGGATAAAGTTTTGAAGTTTGAATTCGAGAGCGAGGAAGAGTTCAAAAAGCGGAAATCTTTTTTGTCCGCATGATAAATGGATGCAACAATTGATGTATTGATGGTGCCAGGGCATCGCACCCTTTTTTATCTCGCCTTTGAATCGGCTCCCCAGCACGAGGTCTGCTTCTCCTCTCTTTAGCGGCTCTAACAGTCTTGGTATGTCGATATGCGAAGCGTTTTTGATAAAACTTTTCTTAAAAGTTTTAAAGAATAAAGAAAAGGGTTCTCATAAACTTTTGGCGAAATCCAGTGCCTTCACTTGCTGCATCATCTTAACGTTTCCTTTCACTCCGTGCTCTGCCAATATGTCGAGCATTCTCCTCAAACTAACCCCTGACAACTCCTTGCTCCCAGTGGTAAGAATATTTACCTGTCGGAGAAATCCAGACATCAGCGAATGTACTGTCCACTAAATAAAGACTGAGTTTTTGCGGCGCACCTGATGAAAGCCAGCCTCAAAATATCTCCCCTGACCACAATATCTCCGAATCCATCCAGAGCAATCTCACGGAGTTTCTTGTAAAGTTCTGATATCATCCGAGATTTCTTTTATCCTGATCTCCAAATTCTCAACCGTTATCAGGTCCTCCCCTGCGGGATGCTCCTTCACATCTCCCCGCTTTATCTTCTCCTCCAGCTCTTTCGCAGATTTGACACCATACCTCTCAAGAATCTCCAGCCTATCCTTCATACTCATTCTCTTCTTCTCTATAAAATACGCTATTAGGCTGAACGACAGCAGTTCTTCTCTTCTCATACCTTCTTCCCCAGCTATCTCGTCTATTTTATCTATTATCCCGATTTCCTCTCTACAACGTGCTTTCTGCCTTCCATGCCCATTCTCCTCCTTAAACCCTCATCTTCAAGTATTTCTATCACTTTCGATGCCATACCAACTGCGTCACCTGGTTTGAGGTGAGTTGGGATTCCGAGAAGAAAAAGCAGATATGGAACTATGTTGAATCGCTTTCGTATATCTCCCTGTATTTCTTCTCCACATCCTCGGTCGTCACATGGGTGTATATCATCGTAGTTTTCAAGTCTGCATGACCGGCGAGGTACTGGAGTCTAGCAATATCTATCCCCTTTCGCCATGAATGCGTAATAAAGAAATGTCGAAGAGAATGACAAGACACATTTTTATCTACGCCAGCAAGCTGCGCATACTTCTTCGGCAGCCTCTGAATTTGTCTATACGAGATGCTTCTGAACACATAATCCTCGGGTTTCATCTTTTCTGTATATCTGCGCAGCAGCACGATCGTGGTATCGTCAACAAGGACTTCCCTCCGCTCATATTTTCTATGCTTCAAGGAATATACCCACAGCCTTTTATTGCGGAAGTCAATGTCCTTCTTCTGTATCCCGTATATCCATCCCCCATGCTCACGCTTATACACACCGTAAAGCTCGCCTATACGAATGCCTGTTCTTGCAAGTAGCCGCAAAATTAAATAGTCTCTATCCCTTATAATCGCGGCATCCAGGATTTTGTTCAGCTCTTCTTCGGTAATAGGGTCTGGAGCTCTTTTTGGCATGGTATTAATTAATAATTAATTAAAATCGTGCTAATGTAGCGGGTTAATCACCCTTATACCCTGCGATGCCGCTTCTCCTTCTATTTGTTCCCTCTTTCTCCTTCCAACCCCTGATGCTATCCGCACAGCAGCTATTTTCTCTTTTGCAAGCCTATCAAGATCGTTCGTGTTGAAAACAAGCACCTCTCGCACTCCCGAGGGATGCAATCCCCTTTCTTCTTTCTTTCTCCTATATCCTGCCTTTACATACGCTCCTTTCGCTGCTATATGCTCCCTGAGCTTGTTATCATGCCCACGAGGTCTCCTCCAACTTTTACTCAATTTCTTCTTTTTCCTCCATCCATATCGCTCAAATTTTGGTTTTTTCTTCCTCATCTTTATCATAGCCTCACAAGTTTCACATCAAATATGTTCTCCACCCCTTTTATTTCCTCCATTGTCTCCTCACTTACGCTTCCATCTACATTAAGCACCATAACAGCTTCTCCTCCTACTTTTTCCCTTCCCACCTGCATCCCTGCTATGTTTATACCCCTGTCACCTAAAATCATGCAAACAGGTCCTATCACCCTCGGTTTATCCAAGAAGGAGCATATAAGCATATAGCCAGAAGGCGATGCATCTACCCTATATTCATCTATTTTCACTATTCTTGGATCGTTTTTTCCGAATAGTGTACCAGCAACTGTCTTTCTCTCTTTTCCTTTGCCTTCTGCCCACAGGCTCGTTGCAACGCTAATCAAAGAGGAGAAGTTTTCAATGTCCTCTGTCCTGCTTTCTGTGACCTTTATCCCGAATTTTTTCGCTATTGCCTCGGCATTCACATAATTCACACCATCAGTAAACCATGATAGGAAGCTCTTTAGCATTGCTACGGTTATCAATCTTGTGTTTTTTCCTAAACCTGCCTCAGAAGCTCCTATTTCTCCCTCATAAGAAACGCTAAATTGCTCTACCCGGCACGATTTTGGTATGAGCTGCGCTAAGAGCCGCCCAAGTTTCTCCGCTAATACTAAATAAGGCTTTAAGGCGCCCAATAACTCCTCTTCAACGTATATCATGTTCACGGCATTTCTTGCCGTTTTGTTCTTTAACGCTTCTATGACCTCCTCTGCAATAACCATAGCGGCTGCCTTCTGGGCTTCCTCGGTCGACGCACCTAAATGAGGCGTAACAATTACTTCTTCCATCCCCAGCAATTCATTTTCACCGGGTGGTTCATGCTCAAAGACATCCAGAGCAGCTCCTGCCACTTTACCACTCTTTAGTGCAACCTCCAGCGCACCCTCATCGATTATCCCACCGCGGGCACAATTGATCACACGAACACCGTCTTTCATTAGCTCAAACTCTTTCCCACCTATCAAGTGATGTGTATCCTTTGTCAGCGGCGTATGCAGTGATATAAAATCGGCGATAGAGAGAACCTCAGTAAAGCTTGAAAGGACAATACCAAGCTCTCTTGCTCGCTCCGCAGATATAAAAGGGTCGTATGCAACGACTTTCATCCCCAGCCCTTTTGCCCTCTTCGCTACTTCGCTTCCCACTCTTCCCAGTCCTATTATGCCCAATACCTTGTCATTTACTTCCACACCCATGTGTTTCTTTCTTTCCCATTTGCCCGATTTCAGCGACATATTCGCAGTCGGTATTTTTCGCGATAAACTGAGCAGCATTGCAATAGTGTGCTCAGCAGCCGAGATAGTATTTGCTTCTGGCGCATTTACCACCATTATTCCTCTTTCTGTCGCTGTTACCACGTCTATGTTGTCCACACCGACACCTGCTCTGCCTATCACCTTTAGTTTTCCGTCGCTCCCTGCTTCTATTATTTCTTTCGTCACTTTCGTGCCACTTCTCACGATTAACGCATCATAGCCTGCAATACACCTCTTTAATTCTTCTTTGCTCAATTCCAATTCAATATCCACTTCTGCAAATTCCTTCAGCTTTCTTATCCCTTCCTCTGAGATATGGTCTGTTACAAGTACCCGTTTCGTTTTTTTGGTTTCTTCTTTGCTTGCTTCTGCTCTCATCTCAACTTCACTCGCTTCCTTTTTAAACTTATCTTATTAACTAACCTTTTCTTTCTAACATCGCCTTTATCTTCTTTAATCTTGTGAAATTCTCACGTTCCATCTCCTCCAATCTCATCCGTATATATTTCCTCGTCACTTTCAATCTCGGAATCATTATATATTCAAGAGCATTAACGCGCCTTTTTGTCTTTTCTACCTCAACTGCAAGATTCCTCACTGCCTCCTCGAGCTCTGCAAGCTTTATTATCTTTTCTAACGCTTCTTCAAATCTTTTCGCGCTACTATCCACCGCGGCTGAGGACTCCATAAAACCATATCCACGCTCCGTAACTTTCCTTTCTAATCCATTTTCCAATTCAAGGATCGGCACATGCACACCCATTATACCGCGCGAAGAGAAAGCCAGTTCGATTTCTCGTGAGGTCATCAAAGACAACTGCCTTACCTGCTCAACGCCCAATCGTGCCTGAGCAATGATTAAAAAATCAAAAGCTTCTTTTAACTTTGCTTCCACTTCTTTCCTCTCCTCCTTTACTTCGCTCACCACCTCCAAGAATTCAGCAATAAGCGCATCGCGTTTTTCACGTAGTAAGTCATGCCCCTTCTCCGCTAATTTCTCTCTTCTACTTAACCTCAACAATTCCATCCTTGTTGGGCTTACACCCTCTATTATCTCCGCCATAATCCGTTTATTGAAGATGAATTTTATACACTCGTACCAACGCCTTTCTCCACAAGATAAATACCATCTTGAAAGACCCTGGGATCATAACCCTTTATCCTCGTTATCTGTTCTATATTCGCGGCAGTCTGCCCAACCGCCTCTTTGTTTATTCCAGAAACTACTATCTCCTCTCCTTTGCCCTTTATTTCCACTTTCACACCTGCCTCCACCTTTGCTATCCTCGGCTTTCTTTCGCCTAAGAAATTGGAAACCGACACACCCTTACCCCCTTTTGTTACCGCTACTTGCATAGGAAAATGCGCATGCACCACTTTCAACTTATAAAAGAAACCACCCGTCACACCGGTGATCATATTCCTGAGATGAGATGCGTAGGTTCCCGCCATTGCTCTCTCCACCTTTGTTGCTGAATCGGCTTTTATCACAATCTCGTTACCAGTATCTCGCTTCTCTATTTGTATATGGAGCTTAGGATGCCATAATTCCCGCTCTATCCCCCCTTTGGGACCTTCCACCTTCGCCCTTCTCCCATCTATTGTGACCTTCACACCCTCTGGGATTGGGATACAGATGTTGATGCCGCCTGTTTTCTCCTTCACGGATTTTGTCATCTTTATTATTCCCTCATGCTTATAGTAAGTAAGTAAAATTAAATAGACATTTTGGATTTAAAAGGAACGGAGGCGATGATAAAGAAGCTAAAGGAGGTGTATGAAAACAAGGATTTTTTTAAGAGAACACTTGATATAGCGGCAGCTATGCCGGTTGTAGAAGAAATAATGGTAGAAGTGAAGAATAGAGGCGATGCCGCATTGCGTGAATACACCGAGAAATTTGACTCTGTGAGACTGAAGGAAATAGAGGTGAGTAAGAAAGAGATTGACGATGCAAAGAGGAGCGTGGATGGAAATACGTTAAAATGTCTCGAGAAAGCATCCGTGGCGATAACAAATTTCCATTACCGGCAGAAGAGACGAATAGGGACAAACGAGTTCGGCGAGGGTGTTTTCATCAAGGATAAGTATGTTCCTTTTGACGTGGTTGGTGCTTATGTTCCAGCAACCTATTTCAGCACTGCTTTGATGTGCGTGATTCCTGCGAAGATAGCGGGTGTAAAAGAGATAGTGGTGTGCACACCGCCAGAGAATGATGGTAATGTCGCCGTTCTCACGTTAGTTGCTGCGGATCTCGCAGGAGCAACGCGAATATTTAAAGTAGGTGGTGCGCAGGCTATTGCTGCTCTCGCTTTTGGAACAGAAACTATTCCAGGTGTGCAAAAAATAGTGGGACCAGGAAATGTGTATGTAACCGCAGCGAAGATGATGGCTCGCAAAGAAGGCGTGGAGATTGATTTCCCTGCTGGTCCTTCGGAAATTTTAATAATCGGGGATGAGACTGCAAATCCTGTCTTCGTTGCTGCGGATATGCTTGCACAGGCAGAGCATGGTAAGCACTCAAAAGCTGTTCTTCTTACAGACTCGGCAAAGGTGGCAGCAGAAGTGGAGCAAGAGATTTTGGCAGAGGTAGATGAGCACAATCAATTACAAAGTTGGATATTAATTGGCGATAGCATGGAAGAGTGCATAGAATTTGCGAATGAATACGCACCTGAACATCTTGAGATAATGGTAAAAACCCCGGAAGAGGTTTTGAAGAAGGTGAGGAATGCAGGATCCGTTTTCGTGGGGTCTTACTCACCAGTTGCCGCAGGGGATTACGCAACAGGAGCAAATCATGTGCTTCCAACTGCGGGCTACGCAAAGTTTTTTGCAGGGCTTGATGTTCACCATTTTATGCGCCGGATGACCGTACAGTGGCTGGATAAGGAAGAGTTAGAGAAAATAAAGGACGTAGCGGTGATGTTATCAGAAGCGGAGGGTATGGAAAGGCATGCACGGTCAATAGAAGTGAGGTTCTCGTAGTATTTATAATTTATACTATCATGCTTTTAGTATTAATTCAAGGGGTATGAATGCATATAAAGTCGTCATCTTTGACATGGACGGAACGTTCCTGAATTCGAGAGGACACGGAGAAATACCGCATGTGTGGGCATACGAAGCGTTCAAAAAAACCGTAAGCAATTATGGGTTAAATCTCACCATAGAGGAAATAGATAAATACTTTCTCGCCCCGCTGCACTCAGAAGGAGAGGAAGGAGTAAAAAGATTTTGCACCCGATTTGGCTTAGATTGTGAGGAGTTCTGGAGCAGAAGAGAGAAGGATGTTATAGATGCAAAGATAGAAGCGATGCGAAGAGGAGAAATAGAACTCTGCAAGGGTTCTGAGGAGATAATAAAATATCTCGGCAAGAAATCTTATCTTGCGGTGGTGAGCGACTCGCAACAGGCGTGTGTGGACTATGCGCTTGACCATTTCAAGTTGAAACCGTACTTCAGGATATGGTATGGTAGGAGGAGCGAATTAGAAAGCTTAGCTATTAGGAAGCCAAATCCTTTTTACATAAATAAAGTATTGAATGAATTGAGCACGAGTAGGGATGAAGCGATATTAGTGGATGATAGTGCTGTGGGAGTGTTAGCAGCCAAGAGGGCTGGTATAGATTCAGTTTTTATTTATAGAGGGGAAAAAGAATTGGGAGATAATTATAAGCCAACGTTTTTGGTGCGGGATATAGAGGAATTAAGGAGGATTTTGTGAGATGGAAATGATGGCGGTGGAGGAAATAAGAGAAGAGAGGATGGGAATAGGAGGAGAGGGAGTAAAGTTAGAAACACCTGTGATAGTATTGAACGAGAAGGCGTATGCGGAGTCAATGGGAGAAAAAGGTTTTGAACTCGCAGAGATATGCGAGGAGGTTGCAGTAGAGAAAGGGGTAAACATTGCTATATGCCCGCAACAAGTTGAGCTGGCGATGATAGCATCTATGGTAAACATACCTTGCTTCGCACAGCACGTTGACGCGGTAGAACCAGGCAGTCATACCGGTTTCGTAACGCTGGAATCTGTAAAGGAGTCGGGCGGAAAGGGGTCGCTTGTGAATCATTCAGAGCATAGGCTGAAAATAGCGGAAATAGACTATATCATAAAAAAAGCGGCGCGCTTGAACCTGTTAACGATTGTTTGCACGAATAATATCGCAGTAAGTAAGGCAGTTGCCGAAATGAAGCCGTATGCAATTGCGGTCGAACCACCAGAGTTGATAGGCACCGGACGGGCGGTCTCGAAGGTGGATCCGGGGATTGTGGAAAACACGGTAAGGGAAGTGAAACAAGTAGATGCGGGAAGTGTTGTGCTCTGCGGAGCTGGTGTTACAAACGGAGAGGATGTGAGAGCTGCTATAGAGCTGGGTGCGGATGGTGTATTGCTTGCTTCTGGCGTGGTAAAAGCGAAAGATCCGAGGGCTGCGTTGCTGGATTTGGTGTCTGGATTGTAGGTAGGAGATGAAGGATAAAGAACTATTTATAAATAAATCCCAAATCTCTTCTGTATGGCATTCTGCCATTTTCTGAGTTTGCTCAAGATTGATCTCCCTTCCATCATTGTGAAAGGGATGCTGCGACTAAAAACAGTCTCCCGGTATATTTTCATCTCTGCGGCAATATCCTTAAATCGTTCATCTGTTCTTAGAATTTCCTCCATTATTTGTAATATCTCTCGCATCTTCTCCGCGTTGGAAAGACCCGTTTCAATTAAAAAAGCGAATGCATCCACCAAATCAGAAGGTAGGAAGGTGTCCGGTATGTACATTATCCTGAGTTTCTTTCCCTTTATTACAATTTCTTCATCCTCATGAACCCAAACAAAGATATTTTCCATCATCTTATTGTCTTAGGAATGATATTTTATTATTGCGAGACTTTTCACCTAAAATAATAATAATACTTCGAGAAGAAGAACTTGAAAGAAGTTGATAAGGGAATGAGGATAAGAAAAAAGAGCGTGAAAAATGGACCTTGAGGGATTTGCAAAGCAGAAATTACGAGAAAGCGCAAAAGAAGAGGAAATAATCGCGGAAATGAGCAGTCGAATCATGGAGATAAAGCGCAATCGTATAATAAGGGAAGATGCGGAGGCACTTTCCAGGGCGATATTAGAGGAAGCGAAGAGAACGATTGATTTAAAAGACGACATTTTTACGGAAATAAAATCAGGCGTGAGGATGGGTGAGTTCGGAGTCGGGTCACGCGGCATGGGTGATTTTTACGCTCATGAGAAAATAGGGGAAATAATAGGAGCAACGAGTGCGGTGGTTGACTCGACAAGTTTAAGTGACTCCGGTGTGGTACGTCTTCCGATTGAAGGAAAAAGGAAGAAAGATGATGCGGGTAAAGGCAAAGGAGAAAGAGAAGGTAAAGAAAAATTTGTGGTTGTAACCGTGGACGGGATGCATTCGAGACTGAGTGATTTTCCTTTTCTTGCTGGTTTTCATGTTGCACGTGCGGCACTTCGTGATGTATATGTAATGGGAGCTACACCTGTTGCACTATTCTCAGACATTCATGTTGCCGATGACGGCGACGTTGCGAAAATATTTGATCATATAGCAGGAATATCAACCGTATCCGATGCAGCAGACATTCCTCTTGTGACGGGCTCGACACTGAGAATAGGAGGAGATGTAGTAATAGGAGAAAGAATGACGGGCTGCGTTGGCGCAGTAGGCGTGGCTGATGCAGTCCTATCGAGAGAAGGAGCAAAGGAAGGAGATGTAATATTGATGACCGAAGGTGCTGGCGGCGGCACAATCTCCACTGCCGCTTTGTATTATGGCGAACCTGAAGTAGTGAAAGAGACATTAAACATAAATTTTCTACGGGCTTGTAATGCGCTTATCAATGCGGATATGGTGAGAAGGGTTCATACCATGACTGATGTTACGAACGGCGGCATCAGGGGAGATGCAAATGAGATTGCAAAAGTCGCAGTCGTAAAACTTGTTTTTTATGAAGAGCGAGTAAGGGGATTGGTAAATGAGCAGGTGCTTGGGATGCTGGAACGGCATGAAATAGATTATTTAGGCGTCTCTCTGGATGCTCTTCTAATTATTTCTCCGGAAGCCATTGCAGAAGACGTGAAGAAAGTTGTAAGGAGTGAAGGAGTGAGAATAGAAGAAGTTGGTAGGGTTGAAAGCGGTAAGGGTGCAGAAATTGTTGTGGATGGAGAGAGAAAGAATTTCATACCTAAATTTCGTGAGTCTGCTTACACGCCGGTAAAGAAGGTTGTAGGAGAAAGTTCGATAGAAAATTTTGAAGAGATGAAAAGGAAGGTGGATAAAGCGGTTGTGGAAGCGATTTATAAGAGGAATAAGGTGATAAAGATGTTGGAGGAGAAGGAGGGAGGTAATCAAAAAAGGGAGGCAAGGAGAAAGTGAAGGAAGGATAAATGGACAAGAAAGAAAAGGAGAACCTTAAGAAAGCACTCAAGAAATATTTTGGAGAAATTTACGAGATTTATGCTGCCGGTAATTACAGTGAAGGCAGCTTCTACGATTGCTTGAAACACTTTATCAAAGATTCAGGACGGATTTTAGGATATTCAACGTTCCCGTTCGTTCTGCCAAAGAGGACTGAAGTGGGCATACCCGACTTTTTCGTCAGAAAGAACGGGGAGATTATCGGGCATATCGAAGCGAAAGGGGTGGATAAGAACCTGGAGAATTTTGAGAACACCGAACAATTAAAAAGATACCGGGAGTTTCTTCCTAATCTCATTCTGACGAATTTTATGGAGTTTCGGTTGTATCGAGATGGGATGCTGGTGGACAGGGTGGAAGTAGGCAGGCAGATGGATTTACAGAATTTAAAATTTGAAATGCCATCACCACAGAACTTAGAAGCGTTCTATAGGCTGCTTGAAAAGTTTTTCGGGTTCTCCACGCCGGAGATAAAGAACTCGAATGACCTTTCGATTGCGCTTGCAAAGAGGACGAGATTGCTCGAAAAAGTATTGAACGAGGAGCTTTCGGCGGGGCAGGAAGCAGTAATGAATTTCTACCAAGCGTTTCGAGAAAACCTTATAGAGACGCTGACGAAAGAAAAATTTGCAGATTTGTATGCGCAGACAATAGCCTACGGACTTTTTGCAGCGTGGATGCGGATGCACAAGCAGGGCGAGCGGAATTTGAAGGTAGGCGCATGGAAGTATATTCCAGAGAGTGTGCCGCTGTTGCGTGAAATTTTCTATTCCTTTGTCGGACCTGATTTTCCGGCTTCGCTAACATGGATTATTGATGACATAGCGGAGATGCTTGAGAAAGCTGATGTCGCTTCGATTTATGATGAGTTCAAGCTAACGAAATGGGAAGAAGACCCGGTAATTCATTTCTACGAAACTTTTTTAGCTACTTACAATCCGGAAGAAAGGCAGCGATTGGGCGTTTACTACACGCCGCTGCCTGTGGTTTCTTACATTGTGCGAAGCATCCACGAGATATTGAAGACGGATTTTGGTAAGGAAGAGGGATTTGCATCGCGAGACGTAACGCTACTTGACCCTGCGGCTGGAACTTTGACTTTCGTTATTCAAGCGATAAAACAGGTAAGGGAGGAGTTAGAAGGGAGAAGAAAAGGTGGACTTGTCAGGTCTTATTTGGAGGAGCACGTGATGCGGGATTTTCATGCTTTTGAACTTCTCGTTGCTCCTTACGTTATCGGGCATTTTCGCGTTGCGATGCTTTTAGAAGAACTTGGCTACGGGCTTGAGGATGAGAAGCGGTTCAAGTTTTTCCTCACGAACACATTGGAGCTGAAGGAGCCGGAGCAGAGAGCGCTTCCGCTGACAAATCTTATTAAAGAAGCAGAGGAAGCGAAAGAGGTGAAAGAGAAGATTCCTATTCTGGTTGTGCTCGGCAATCCGCCTTATTCGTTCAAATCCCACAAAACTAAGTTCATTCAGAAATTAATGGATGGTTATAAAGAAGCTGTTAGGGGGGAAAGGAAATACGGTACTTTAGAAGATGATTACATCAAATTCATTCGCTTCGCCCATTGGAAACTGGATCAGGCTGGAAAGGGTACGTTAGGATTCATCACCAATAATTCTTACCTCTCTGGGGTAACTCATCGTGGGATGAGACAAAAACTCCTTGAAAGCTTTGACAAGATTTATATTTTGAACTTGCATGGTTCTTCGAGGATAGGAGAGACGACACCGGAAGGAGGTAAGGACGAGAACGTGTTTGACATTCAGCAGGGCGTTGCGATTGCTTTGTTCGTGAAGTTGGAGAAGCCGTTAGAGAAGAAGCAGGTTTATTATGCGGATTTGTGGGGACTGCGAAGTGAGAAATACAAATACCTTTTTGAAAATGATGTGGAAAGCACGGATTGGCAGGAGCTTGAGCCGAGAGAGCCTTATTATTTCTTCGTGCCTAAGGATTTCGCTTTGCAAGCGGAGTATGAGAAGTTCTGGCGGGTGATAGAGATATTTAAGGAATTCAGAACAGGAGTCGGAACAAAAAGAGATAGGTTAGCTATTGCTTTTACTAAAGACGAACTTAGAGATAGAATGCTTATGTTTGCAAATCCGAACGTATCTGATGAAAAAATTAGAGAAACAATCAAGTGGTCAGATCGTTCTGATCGAGATTTGAAGATCAGTCGCAATGCAGTAAGGAATGAAAATATCCCTGAACGGATTAAGGAGTACTGTTATCGCCCTTTTGATCTTCGATGGATTTATTACTCTGATTCGGTGGTCTCACGCACTCGCAAAGAGATAGCGAAACATATGTGTCAGGACAATTTAGCACTTATTACAACTAGAATAATTTTTTCGGATGCTGAATCAAAAGGGGCATTTATTTCAGATAAAATAAGTGATGAACACACATTCTCAGGAAAATGTTACTTCTTCCCACTCTATCTCTACCCTGACGAACCCAAAGTAAAATTGTTAGATGAGGAAGCATCCAAACCAGAACGCACACCAAACTTCACTGCTGAGTTTTTACAAGCCATAAAATCCGCATTAGGCACAGAACCAACGCCAGAAGAGATTTTCTATTACATCTACGCTGTTCTTTACTCGCCGACTTACAGGAAACGGTACGAGGAGTTTTTGTATCCTTTTCAAATTAAAAGGTAACTCAAAAATGCAATTATACTGAATCATCGAAAATGCCATCATTGTTGAGTGATGCTAAGCAAAACCGAAAGTTTTATATTACCCTTCTCTCTATT